>NZ_JBANBA010000071.1:0-47633 GCF_059803475.1 Bradyrhizobium sp. UFLA05-89
GTGCCTTGGCGCTTTTTGGACGCCGGTCAGTTGACCCTGCGGAGCCTCCTTCTTGCCGGCGTCCAAAAACCAGCACAGCTGCTGACTCATGCGCAGTTTATTATGTTACCGTTCGACATGAAGTCGCGTCGTCTCCCGATCGGATCCCCAAGAACCGAAAGACGTTCGCGTGCAGCCTTGCGGGTGGTGCTGAAAGGCGCGATGATATCGGACCGGGCGCAATCGATACTACCGGGGTGAATGTTCAACGACTGTCCTGCTTCGTCCTGCGGTTAAGCAAATGCTGGGAGGAGTCGATGGCGCACGTTGGCAAGCACGCGATCGTGGTGGGCGCGGGAATGGGTGGTCTTTTGGCCGCTCGCGCTTTGGCCGATCATTTCGACGAAGTGACCATACTTGAGCGTGATGCGCTTCCGGATTCCCCTGATCCTCGCAAGGGCGTACCGCAAGGGCGGCATACGCACGGATTGCTTGCCCGCGGGCGCGAGGTGCTTGAGCAGTCGTTTCCCGGCTTCACTGAGGGGCTAATTGCCCAGGGAGCGGTACCTGCAGACATGGTCAACGATGGCCTTTGGTTCAACTACGGCGACTATCTTCACCACGCCCCCAGCAAGATGGTCGCGCTCGGGGTAAGCCGACCGACGTTGGAAAGATTCGTGCGACGGCGGCTCGTTCAACTACCGAATATCCGGCTGCGGGAGCGACGTGACGTTGTGGAGCCGGTGTTTGATCGCCAGTCAGGCCGTGTGACTGGTGTCCGCGTCCGATCGAAAGATGGTTCGGATGACAGGGAAACGATAGAAGCCGATCTCGTGATTGATACCAGCGGTCGCGGCTCATCAAGCCCCACATGGCTGAGTGCGTTTGGTTTCGAAAAACCGCCAGAGGAGCAGGTCACTGTGAATCTTGGCTATGTCACTCGCTTCTATCGTCTCAAACCCGAACATATGGAGAATTATTTGCACGGCAGGAAGTTCGTTCTTATGGGAGCGTGTTTGCCTGATTTTCGCTTCGGTGCCCTTTTGCCACAGGAAGGCGAGCGTTGGACCGTGACATTAGGCGGTTACATGGGCGATCAGGTGCCAGCGGGTGATGCCGGTTTCCTTGAGTTTGCACGTAGCTTGCAAAAGCCGGAATTATTTAACGTGATCCAGAATGCAGAACCGCTCACCCCGCTTGCGCAATACAAGTTTGTTTCGAACTTGCGACGCCACTACGAGAAATTGGCTCGCTTTCCAGAAGGCTATCTGGTGTATGGCGACGCCTTGTGCAGCTTCGATCCAGCCTATGGTCAGGGAATGACGGTCGCCTGCCTGGAATCGCTGGCCTTGCGTGAGTGCTTGGCAAAAGGGACACAAGGACTTGCGCATCGATTCTTCCAGATGGCCGGTCGGTTTATTGAAGCTCCTTGGCAAATTGTCGTGGGCAGTGATTTGCAGAACCCCCACGTTGAGGGCAAGCGGACGGCGCAGGTGCGCTTCGTCAACTGGTACATAGCGAAGTTTTATCAAGCGGCGCATCGCGACGCGACACTGGCGACCAAGTTCTTGGAGGTGGCCAACCTTGCGCAACAGCCAACCGCATTGTTAAGCCCAGCGAATGCACTGAAAGTGTGGAATGGAAGCCGGGACATACAGCAACGCGACGTCGGTCGGGGCCACCAAGCCGCTTAGCCCCGATTGGCCTCAATTAGACACCTTATCCAGTCGTGCGCCAGCAGGTGAGATCGCGATGGGGCGTGCCATTTGGGCGCCGAATTTCTTCTAGCTCCTTAGATCACGCCCAACAGCCGCAGCGCCACGCCCGCCGCGCACGATCCCGCCAGCACCGTCAGCATGCCGAGCTTGAAGCGGAAGATCGCGGTCGCGGCCGCGATCGAGAGCACGAGCGCGGGGATGTCGACGCTTGCCAGCACCGGCATGTCGAAGGACAGCGGAAACGCGTGCACCGGGACGGTCTCGCGGAACAACGTATGCAGCGCGAACCAGATCGAGAGGTTGAGGATCACGCCGACGACGGCCGCGGTGATCGCGCTGAGCGCGCCGGCGAGGCCCTTGTTGCCGCGCAGGAGCTCGACATAGGGAGCCCCTAAGAAGATCCAGAGGAAGCAGGGCGTGAAGGTCACCCAGGTCGCGAGCAGCCCCCCGAGCGTGCCGGCGAGCATCGGCGACACCCCGCCCGGATCACGAAATGCGGCCATGAAGCCCACGAATTGCAGCACCATGATCAGGGGACCTGGCGTCGTCTCGGCCATGCCGAGACCATCAAGCATCTCGCGCGCGCTGAGCCAGTGGTAATGCTCCACTGCCTGCTGGGCGACATAGGCGAGCACCGCATAGGCGCCGCCGAAGGTGACCAGCGCCATCTTGGAGAAGAACAGCGCGATCTGGCTGAACACATTGGCCTCTCCGAAGGCTGCGAGCAGAGCGATCACCGGGACGAGCCAGAGCGCCAGCCACACCGCGCCGACGCGGATCGCGCGCGCCGTGTCAGGGCGGACATGATCGGGCACCGCTTCGCCGAGCATACTGTCGATCACGGCGGCATTGCTGCCATGGCCGTGCGCTGCGGGCGCGAATTCCGGGCGGCCGCTTTTGGCGCCGACGTAGCCGATCACGCCGGCGGCGATGATGATGAACGGGAAGGGGACGGCGAAGAAAAAGATCGCGACGAAGGCACCGGCCGCAAGCGCGATCATGACACGGTTCTTCAGCGCGCGCTTGCCGACGCGCACCACGGCCTCGACGACGATGGCGAGCACGGCGGCCTTCAGGCCGAAGAACAGCGCCTCGACGAAGCTGACATTGCCGAATGCGGCATAGACGTAGCTCAGGCCCATGATGGCGATGATGCCGGGCAGGATGAAGAGCCCGCCGGCCATCAACCCACCGGCCGTCCGGTGCATCAGCCAGCCGATGTAGGTCGCAAGCTGCTGCGCCTCCGGTCCCGGCAGCAGCATGCAATAGTTCAACGCATGCAGGAAACGTCCCTCGGAGATCCAGTTCTTCTCCTCGACCAGGATGCGGTGCATGACAGCGATCTGACCCGCGGGCCCACCGAAGCTCAGGCAGGCGACGCGGAGCCAGACGCGAAAGGCTTCGTTGAAGCTGATGCCGTGACCGGCATCAGCTTCTGCTTGGACATTACGCGTATCCATCATGCCTTCACTTTGTTGGTCGGCCAGTTGTGGGTCTCGTTGGTGGCGTCGCGGCACCAGCGGTAGAAGGCATCGTAGAGCAGCATGCCGGCCTCGAGCTGCTCGAGGTCGTCGTCATACATCCGCGACAGGCCGAGCGAGGCTGCGAGCAGGCCCGGCGCCTCCGGAGCAAGATCGGGCCGCGCGGTGTCGGCCCCACGCACCAGGGTCGCGAGCCGCTGCAAGGGCGGAGTCGACAGGCCGAACTCCTCGACCATGACGTCGAAGGTGCAGAGCTGTCCGCGGTGGCTCCAGAACACATTCTCGATGTCGAAGGGCGCGGCATTGAAGCGCTCGCCGACACCGACGACCTCGGATGGCGCCACGTACAGGAACACCGCATTGGGATCGACGAAGCGGCGGATCAGCCAGGGGCAGGCGATACGATCGACCTTCGGCCGCGCCCGCGTCACCCAGACGGTGCGGCCTCTGGCATCCCGCTTCGGCAGCTTGGTGGTGTCGACGAGCGGCAGCTTAGCCGCTTTCCAGCCCTCGAAACCGCCTTCGAGCGTTTCGGCCTGCACGCCGAGCTGCCGCAGCCAGGCCGCCGTGCCCTGCGCGAGCTTCTCGCCGCGCAGGCAGGAGACGATGACCGAGCGGCCGGCGAATTCGCCGCCCCATTCCGGAACCTTGTCGTGGCTGAGCTTGATGGAGCCGGGGATCAGCCGCCGGTCGGCGGCAAAATCCTCCTCCGTACGAACGTCGATCAAAGCAGGGGAATTGGCCGTGCCGATCAGCCGTGCCAGCTTGTCAGAAGATATCGTCGTGAATGTAGACATGATGCGTCCTCGTAAAGAGTGAACGGGACGCGATACTTGGGCATGTCGCCTCGTGGGGAGATCGCTCAAATCCCCATGAGCCGCATTACACCGAAACCGCGAATGACTGTCAATCGCGGGTTTGGCGGGTAATGAGCCTTACAATGAGCCTTAGAAAGTTCTGCTGCCGGGGCCTATATTCCCGGCAACGGATTCTTTCCCGGAGATATGTCCGATGCACTCACATTCCATCGAGCAATGGACGCATGAGCACGCGTTCCTCGGCGACAAGCATGACGAGAACGAGCGGCGCACCTGGTTCGTGGTGGCGCTGACGCTCATCATGATGGTCGGCGAGATCGTCGCCGGCTCGCTGTTCGGCTCGATGGCGTTGCTCGCCGACGGTTGGCACATGGGAACGCATGCGGCGGCGCTCGGGATCGCGGCGTTCGCCTATCGCTTCGCGCGCCAGCACCTCGGCAATGCGCATTTCACGTTCGGCACCGGCAAATTCGGCGATCTCGCCGCTTTTTCCAGCGCCATCATCCTGGGGCTGATCGCGGTCCAGATCGCCTATGAGAGCGTGCTGCGGCTGGTCTCGCCGGTGCCGATCGTCTATGGCGAGGCGATCGCGGTGGCCGTGCTCGGCCTCTGCGTCAATCTCGTCAGCGCCTTGCTGCTCCGCGACAGCCATGATCATCACCATCACGGCCACGATCATGGCCATGCACATGACGACGACCACGATCATGATCATCACCACCATCATCGCGACCATAATCTCCGCGCGGCCTACGTCCATGTGATGGCGGATGCGGCGACCTCGGTGCTGGCGATCGGCGCGCTCGTCGTCGCCATGTATTCTGGATGGGTCTGGGCCGATCCGGCCGTCGGCCTGATCGGCAGCGTGGTGATCGCGAGCTGGGCGTTCGGCCTGATCAAGGCCTCGGGTGCGGTGCTGCTCGACGTCCGGGCCGACGAGAAGCTGGAAAAGGTCATACGCGCCCGCATGGAGGTGGGCGAGGACCGCGTCACCGATCTGCATCTCTGGCAGGTCGGTCCCGGCCACCGCGCCGTGCTGGTCTCGCTCGTCTCCGACAAGCCCAAGCAGCCGGCCGTCTACAAGAAGCGGCTCGCGGGGCTGAAGGGGCTCAGCCATGTCACCGTCGAGGTGGAAACCTGCCCACATTGACGTGTTTGGGCCCGGGGGGAATTCCCTGGCGTCGCCGGGGTTTCGTCAGCGGTCACGGATGTGTCGCCGGCGCGCCGCTTCCGAAAAATAAGGAACCAGAATGATGCCCCGGATCAGTTTCGCGCTCGCCGCAATCGCGTTCGCCTTGCTTACCCAAACCGCCTCGGCCCAATCGGAAAAGCCGGGTGTCGAAAAACTCTACATCCTCAATTGCGGGGAGGGTGCCACCAGCGACGTGTCGCGCTGGACGCCGGGCATGAACGAGGGCAAGCCGATGGACTTCGTCGATAGCTGCTACCTGATCAAGCACAGCCGGGGCTGGTTCCTGTGGGATACCGGTGTCCCCGATGCGGTTGCATCGATGCCGAATGGCCTCGTTCCCTCCGACCCGAAGGCGACGGTCTGGCACCGGCCGAAGACGCTGGTCGCGCAACTCGAACAGCTTGGCCTCAAGCCGAGCGATATCAAATGGATGGCGGTGTCGCACACGCATCCCGACCACACCGGCAATGTCGAGATGTTTCCGCAGGCAGTCCTGCATGTTCAGAAGGCTGAATATGAGTGGCCCGGTCCCAACAATGAGCCGCGCTTCAAGCCGTCGCATCCCGTCGTGCTGCTCGACGGCGACAAGGACGTGTTCGGCGACGGCAGCCTGACCATTCTCGCAACGCCCGGCCACACGCCGGGACACCAGTCGCTGCTGGTGAAACTGCCGAAGACCGGCGCGGTGGTGCTGTCGGGCGATGCCGTGCACTTCAAAAGCAACTGGGACAACCGCGTGGTGCCCAGCATGAACGCCAGCAAGGACCAGACGGTCGCCTCGATGCAGAAGATCGCCGACGTGCTTGCCAAGGAGAAGGCGCAGCTCTGGATCAACCACGACAAGGCGCAGCGCGACAGCCTGAAGATGGCGCCGGAGTTTTACGACTGACGTCGCCCGGGCAGCGGAAGGGCTGCTGCCACGATGCTGTCAGCAGGGTGGTGCTAGGAGGATGCCCAACTGGCTTCGCGAAGGAGGCAGCCTTTGGGAGCAGGCTTGGGCGAATGGCCGGGCGTTGCGATCGCGCTTTTGTCCAGCAGCATCGGCGGCACCGCGGCGGCGATCACGCGCTATCTTGTCGGTGGTGCCGATCCGATCCTGCTGGCCATCCTGCGCTGGGGAATTGGGTTCGCCTGCCTGCTGCCGGTTGCGCTGTGGCTCGGCGCGCGGTGGCCGTCGCGGCGTGACCTGCCGGCGGTGCTACTGCTCGGCCTCAGCTTCTTCGGCCTGTTCTTCATCCTCTACAATATCGCGATCTCCTACACGACAGCGGCGCGGGCCAGCCTCGCGCTCGCGACGCTGCCGCTTCACACCATGGTGGTCGGCGCGCTGCTTGGCGTCGAGCGTCTGACGGTGCGCAAGGCGGTTGGCGTCGGCGTTGCCGTGCTCGGCGTCCTGGCCGCGCTCGCGACGGGCCTGGCGCAAAGCCCGCCCGGAGCCTGGCGCGGCGAACTGATCATGACTGCGGCAGTCTTCTGCATGGCCTTCTACAACGTGTGGTCCCGCCCGCTGATGCAGCGCTCGAGCACGCTCGGCTTCCTGACCGTCGGGATGGGGGCAGGGGCCATCGCGCTTGTACTGGTCGGCCTGGCGCGCGGCAGCTTTGCGGCGCTCGACCACTTCACGACTGCGCAATGGATCGCCGGCGTCTATCTCGGCATCGGCGGTGGAGCACTCGCTTTCATCCTCTGGGTGAGGGCGCTCGCGCTCGCCACGCCGACCCGTGTCGCCAACACGATGACGGTCAACCCGATCGCCGCGGCCGCGCTCGCGGCGCTCCTGATGGGCGAGCCGATCACACCCAATCTTCTGATTGGCCTCGTGGCGGTGTTCGCCGGCATCTGGATCGCGACCAGTGAGGCGAAGCCTGCCTGATCAGCTCTTGATCAGCTCTTGGGCAGCGTCACGGGTGGCGGTCCGCCCTCTGGCGCCTTCTTCGGCTTCAGGCTGCCCGCGTAGAACGACAGCAGGAACACCAGCACCACGGCGGCGAGATAGACGCCATAGGCCTGCGGCGGCGTGGTCGCCCATCGCGTGAGACGCTTGAATGTGCCTGATAGCTCGCTGTCGTTGGTCATGCCTTGCTTTTTGCGCGAAAGCAGCCGCGAAGGGAAGGGGCCTCAAGAAGGCCCGCGACGCTCCGGATGGATCAGGAACAGCGCCGCTAGCGCTGCGAGGCTCAGCGCCGACGACACGATCAGAACCTTGCTGCCCATGACGTCGATCAACAGGCCGAAGGCGAGGGGAGCGACGGCCTGCGCCATCCGTGCCGGCGCACCGATGATGCCGAGGCGGTAGCCGTAGTTCTTCGGTCCGTAGATCGACAGCGGCAGCGTTCCGCGTGCGATGGTGAGAACGCCGTTACCCGAGCCGTGGAGAATGGCAAAGGCGCTTGCACCGGCAGCGCCGAAGATGGCGATCACGGCGGCCCCGATCGGGTGGGTGATGCAGGCAAGCCGCGTCGACCACAGTGGATGAAAGCGGCTCAGAAAGCTCGCCTCGAGAACCCGCGCGCCGACCTGCGCCGGCCCGATCAGCGCGCCCGCTGCAATCGCCTCGACCGGCGTCGCGCCAGTGGCTTCGAGGATGCGCGGGAAATGCACCGCCATCGCACCGGTCACAGTCCAGGCCGCGGCAAAGACGAAGGCCAAAAGGATCATGGTGCGGTTGAGCGGGATATGCGGCTTGACGGCCGTCGTCGCCGCTTCCTTGGCGCCCTTGACCTTCGGCAGCATCAAGAGGTTGAGCGGCAGGCCGATCAGGATGTGGGCGGCTGCCCAGGCAAAGCAGGTGTCGCGCCATCCGATATGCGAAAGCCCGAGGGCCGTCAGCGGCCAGCCGACGGTCGAGGCAAATCCCGCCATCAGCGTGATGCCGGTGATCGAGCCGCGCGCCTCGGTGCCGTAGATGCGTCCGAGCGCGGCGAAGGCCGCATCGTAGAGCCCGAGCGCCATGCCGATGCCGAGCACGAGCCAGGCGATCGCCATCACCGGGACGGAGGTGGAGAAGCCGAGCAGCACGAGGCCGCCGGCAATCGTCAGGTTCGAGGCCGACAGGACCTGTCGTCCGCCGACGAGATCGATCTGCCGCCCGATGCGCGGGCCGAGCATGGCCGAAATCACCAGCGAGGCTGAGAAGGCGCCAAAGATCCAGTTGGAGGAGACGCCGAGATCGCGTCCGATCGGATCGGCGAGGATGGCCGGCAGGTAATAGCTCGAAGCCCAGGCCAGCGTCTGTGTGGTGCCGAGCGCCAGAATGATCGGAAGTTGTCGCTGGCTCATGCGCGAAATCATTGCCTGACTTTTGCATCCCTGGCGCGGGTGACGTCAACATCGGCCACGGCATATTCGATCTGCGGCATGCGGGACGCCGTGCGAGGCGAGGTCCGCCTTTCGTCCGTCACGAAGGTGCGGCTATAATGGCCCATGGAATTGATCCCCCGCCTTGCGCTGATCAACTGGCTGACCAGCCAGGGGCTCACCGGACTGCCCGAGATCGAGATGCTGCGCGGCTTCTGCGAGCGCTGCCGCGCGGAAGGGATCGCGCTGTCGCGGGGGCTCGTCGTCATCGACACGCTGCACCCGATCTATGAGGGGCGCGCCTTCCGCTGGAGCGATGGGCCGACCAACGAGAGCGACGTCTTCGAGTATGGATCGACGGCTGAGGGCGATCCAGCCAAGAACTGGCGCCGCTCGGTATTCTATCATCTGCTCGAGCACGGCGAGGACGAGATGCAGCTCGATCTCGCGGACGCCGCATCGCTCGACTTCTCGCAGATCGGCGAACTCGCGGAAAAAGGCCATCGGCATATCCTCGCCTTCGTGCATCGCTTCGGCGAGACCGGTGCGCTCGGCCAGATGGACTGCCTCTATTCCTACTGGACGACGCGGCGGCCCGAGGGCTTTGCCGAGAGCGAGCTCGCGGCGCTGCGCGATCTCGTGCCGGTGCTGGGGCTCACGGTCAAGTCCGCCCAGCAGGTCGATATCGTGCGCACGCTCGGGCGTGTCTACCTCGGCCGCGATGCCTCCGAGCAGGTGCTGCGCGGGCGCATCTCACGCGGCGTCACCGAGCGCATCAGCGCCGTGCTCTGGTATTCGGACCTGCGCGGCTCGACCGGGATCAGCGAGAGTATCGGACCGGACGAGATCATCCCGTTCCTCAACGACTATGCGCAGGCTGTGATCGACGCGATCCACGACGCCGGCGGCGACGTCCTGAAGCTGATCGGCGACGGCGTGCTCGCGATGTTCACCGGCGAGGACATGGCGGCGGCGCGTCGCGCGGCTCTGCGGGCCGAGCATCTTTTCCGCAAGAACATCGTGGCGCTGAATGCGAGGCGCGCCGCCGACGGCCGACCGATCACGTCGGCCTATATCGGCTTGCATGTCGGCGAGGTCTTCTACGGCAATATCGGCAGCGAGGACCGGCTCGATTTCACGGTGGTCGGGCCCACGGTCAACGAGGTCAGCCGCATTGCCTCGATGAGCCGCTCGGTCGATCGCGAGCTGCTCGCATCGGCGGAGTTTTACGCGGGGCTCGATGCGGCGGGCCGCCGCTATCTCGTCTCGACCGGCCGCTACGCACTGCGTGGCATCGGCCGCGCGCAGGATCTCTACACGCTCGATCCGGACATCGACACGAACGAGCCGGTGACGGGAAGCTACGAGCGGTATCTGGCGGGTTAGGGGCCGTCCGGCGGGATTGAGGCTTTGGGTGTTTTCGTCCGGTCCCTGGCGGGCCATTGTTCGGAAAGCGGCGGCATTGAAGTCTCCTTGCCGGTCATGCGCTCAATGGCGATCGCATAGACGGTAATGAGATCGAGCCGCGGAAAGAATCCCTTGGGTCGCGTTGTTTCCGGCTTGCCGTATTTGACCATCAAGGCCTCGCAGAACCGCTGCTTGACGGCCCTGTCGTCCACGATCCTGACACGGCCGAACAGGCATATGCTTCGATAGGCGAGACCGGAATCGCATTCAAACCGGCCATAATCGAAGACACCATCGTGCTCGTCGATCTCGAAGCAGACGCGCCGGTCCCGCTCGATGTTCGCGCGCAGATGTCCTCTGGCACCTGTCGTGTGGAGATACACCTCTCCGTCGATCCAGAGATAGAGGAGCGGGATGCAATAGGGGAAACCGTCCTCGCTAACCGTCGCGAGACGGCCACTATAGCCTTGTGCCAGCATCTCCAGCATCCGCTCGTGCGACATGGCCCGGTCTGCGCGACGGATCTGCGGTGAGCTCATGGTTGGGGACGCTCCGTACCGTTGTTCGCTGAGCGGCAATTTCGTCGTTATCCGAAAATTGGATAAGATTTCAGTGGTCTTATAGAAAGGTCCACTTCGTTTCGTTGAGGCATACCACTTGTCCTGACGCGCAGCTCAGTTGTTGGGGAGAACACGTGAAGAGTCGGCAAAGCTGGGCAGAGCTTTATGCGTTCGAGGTGGATCGCGCGGCAGATGCGCCCGTGTTCCGCCAGATTTATCTGCGGCTGCGCTCGGCGATCTTGTCGGGAGCGCTCCGTCCCGCGACCAAGCTGCCCTCGACACGCGAACTCGCAACGCAGCTCGGAGTTTCGCGCTCCGCAGTCGTCTCGGCTTTCGAGCAGCTTCTTGCCGAGGGCTATGCCGTCGGCAGGAGAGGTGCTGGGACCTACGTGGCCTTCGATCTTCCCGAGCCGTTCGCGGCCTTTCAGGACCGAAAGGTGCGGCCTGCATCGGCTGTCACCACCTTCGCTGAACTCGGCGATTTCGTCGACGTGACGGCGCGAGACGATGAACGTCCCTTCAACCTGGGGAGGACCCTGCTGGACGCGCGTAGCGCCGAATTGTGGCGCAAGCTTACCGCGCGCACGCTGCGGTCTTTTGGACGGCATCACCTCGGCTATGGCGATCCCCGCGGCTTGCCAGAGCTGCGCAAATCGCTTTGCGACTATCTTCGGGCCGCACGCGGCGTGCGCTGCGAGCCCGACCAGATCGTGCTCACTGCTGGCACGCAACAGGCCGTCGACATCGTGGCCCGCATCATGCCGGGGCCGGACAAGGAGGCCTGGACTGAAGATCCCGGCTACACCTTGACCCGTCTTGCGCTCATCGCAGCAGGCGCGAAGGTTTTCCCCATCCCGGTGGACCAGCACGGCATTAACGTCGCCGAAGGCATCCGTCGCGCGCCCAAAGCGCGCGCTGTGTTCATAACTGCCTCGCATCAGTTTCCAAAGGGCGTGCCCCTGTCGATGGCGCGCCGCCTCGAACTGCTTGGCTGGGCCCGAGAGTCGGGCGCCTGGATCATCGAGGACGACTACGCCAGCGAATTCAGATATGGCGGCCGGCCACTCGCTTCGCTCCAGGGCCTCGATGAAGCCGGGCGCGTGATTTACGTCGGAACTCTCAACAAGGCGCTCTTCCCGGGACTTCGGCTCGGCTACGCGGTCGTGCCGGATTCACTCGTGCGGAACTTCGTCGCCGCGCGCTATCTGATGGACCGCCAGCCGCCCAGCCTGTGCCAGGCGGTCGTCGCCGCCTTCATGGAGGAGGGGCATTTTGCGGCTCACATCCGCAGAATGCGGGAGGTGTACCGCCTTCAACGAGATACACTCGTCGCGGCCCTCAGGCGCCGGCTGAGCGATCACCTGAGCGTCGAACCGCCGGACCAGGGGATGCACCTGGTCGCCTACACGCGATCGGGACTCTCGGACGTAACTATCGAACGGCGGTCGCGCGAGCACGGCGTCGTCGTTCGCGCGATGAGCCCTCTGTATCTTGAGGCACCGGCGCAATCGGCGCTGATGCTGGGCTTCAGCGGTTTTCCGCGCCAGATCATTGCGCCGGCGATTGCGCGTTTGGCCCGGGCCTTCGATCGCTAAAGCGCGATGAGATTGGGATGAAACGTCATCGCGCTTTAGGTTGTCGTTTGAGCATGATCTTTTCGGAAAACCGCTCCGCACTTTTCCGGATCATGCTCGAGGCGAGTGACCGTCGTCCGCCCGGGCCCGATCAGCAAGCGCGCGCCGCCGCCTCGTCGCCGACCATCTCCGGCTGCCGGTCCAGCGCGACTGCCGGCGAGAGCCAGATCACCAGCGCCTGCACGGCGAAGATCGCGGCTGCGAGATAGAGGCATGCCTCCGCGCTATAAAACCCGCCGACGATCGCGCCCAGCGCCGAGCCGAGCGGGCGTGCGCCGTAGCTCATGATGTTGATGGCGGAGACGCGGCCGAGCAGGCGCGGCGGCGTCACCGATTGGCGCAGCGTGGTGGTCGAGATCACCCAGAGGATCGGGCCGACGCCGAGCAGGAAGAAGCTCAAGCATGCGAGCCATGCCGCAGGCACCAGCACCGTCAGCGCCATCACGAGGGCAGCAACGAACCCGGTCACCGGTCCAAGTCCGACCACCATGCCGAAGGCGAGGCGCCGCATCACCCGCGTCGCGACCAATGCGCCGATCACCATGCCGACGCCATACATCGCAAGCACCACGCCGACGCCGGTCGCCGAGAGGCTGAGATGGCGCACCGCATAGGGCACGAACACCGCAAGCTGAAGGAACCAGCCTGTGTTGAAGATGAACTGGGTGACGAACACCGGCCGCAACAGCGGGTGATGGAAGACGAAGGCAGCGCCCTCGCGGATCTCCTGCAGCGGGTGCCGTCGCGGCGCGGCTGCGCGCGCGGGCTCGTAGAGGCCGGCGAGCAGCACCACCGCGATCGCCGAAAGCGCGGCCGCAAAGCCGAAGGCCGGGCTGGCGCCAAGCCAGCCGACCAGTGCGCCGCCGAGTGCGGGACCGCTCGCAAACGCGATCGTGCGCGCAAGCTCAATTCGCGCATTCGCGGCAGGCAGCAGCTCCGGTCCAACCAGCGAAGGCACCAGCGCCGGCGCTGCCACGCTGTAGACGACCGTGCCGCAGACCGCCGCAAAGCCCAGCGCTGCGAGCAGTGGCAGGTTGAGCGCGCCAAGCGCAATCAGGATCACGATGACCGCAAGCGCCGCAGCCCGCAGCGCCTCGGCGCCGGCCATCAGCGCGCGCCGGGAGATGCGGTCGGCGAGCAGGCCGGCCGGAATCGCAAACAGCACGAAGGGCAGGGTGAGGGCGGTCTGGAGCAGGCCGGTCTGGCCTTCAGCGACGCCCAGCGTCAGCACCGCGACGATGGGGGCGGCGGCCAGCGCGATCTGTTCCGCCGATTGCGCCGCAAGATTGGACCAGGCGAGGCGGTTGAACGTGTCCGGAAGGCAAGGGGTCGTTGACATCGGTCATTCCCTGGAAATCGATCTGAAGGCCAGTATCCGCCCCGAAGGACCACCAAACCCACCCGCTTCCCGACAATCCCGGTCGTGCGCCTCATCACGGGAACCAATGCGGCTAGATGCAGTTGCAAATGAGTTGCAATAAGCACCTAGTTCGGTATTCTTTCTGTCCATGGATGCCCGATCACCCGATCTGACCCCCGACGCAGCTGGCTGGCGCACAGACGTGCCCACCACGAAGAGCTTGGCCGAGGTGAACGGCACGGTCGCGATCCCCGCCGCCGCAGCGTGGTGGCGCCGGCTGCTTGCCTTTGTCGGCCCCGGCTATCTCGTCTCGGTCGGTTACATGGATCCCGGCAACTGGGCGACCGACCTCGCCGGCGGTTCGAAGTTTGGCTACACGCTGCTCTCGGTCATCCTGCTTTCGAATCTGATGGCGATCCTGCTCCAGTCGCTGGCCGCAAGGCTCGGCATCGTCACCGACCGCGATCTTGCGCAGGCCTGCCGCGCGACCTACTCGCCGGCGGTGAACGGGATGCTGTGGCTCGCCTGCGAGGCGGCAATCATCGCCTGCGATCTCGCCGAGGTCATCGGCACGGCGATCGCCCTCAAGCTGCTGTTCGGCATCCCCTTGATCGGCGGCGCGCTGATCGCCGCGCTCGACGCTTTTCTCCTGCTGCTTCTGATGAACCGCGGCTTTCGTTTCCTTGAAGCCTTCGTGATGTCGCTGCTCGTCGTGATCGCTGTCTGCTTTGCGATCCAGATTGCCGCGGCGGCGCCGCCGGTCGCGGAGGTGATCCGTGGATTTGCGCCGCGGACGGAGATCTTCACCAATCCCGAGATGCTCTACATTGCGATCGGCATCATCGGTGCCACCGTGATGCCGCATAATCTCTATCTGCACTCCTCGATCGTGCAGACCCGCGCCTATGAGCGGACCGACGAAGGTCGGCGCGAGGCGATAACATGGGCGACGACCGACTCCACGGTGGCGCTGATGCTGGCGCTCTTCATCAACGCCGCGATCCTGGTGGTCGCGGCCGCGACCTTCCACAAGAGCGGCCATTCCGACGTCGCCGAGATTAGCCAGGCCTTCGAGTTGCTGTCGCCGCTGCTTGGACTTGGCATCGCCTCGACCTTGTTCGCAGTGGCGTTGCTCGCCTCCGGCCTCAACTCCACGGTGACCGCGACGCTGGCCGGCCAGATCGTGATGGAAGGCTTTCTCGACCTGCGCCTGCCGAGCTGGGCGCGCCGGTTGCTCACGCGCGGCATCGCGATCGTTCCCGTGATCGTCGTCACCGCGCTCTACGGCGAGCAGGGTACCGGGCAACTCCTGGTGTTCAGCCAGGTCGTGTTGTCGATGCAGCTTCCGTTCGCGGTCATTCCGCTGGTGCGCTTCGTCTCCGACCGACGCAAGATGGGCAAGTTCGCGATTTCCCGCAGAGTTGCCGCGATTGCCTGGATCGTCGCCGGCGTTATCGTGATCCTCAACCTGAAGTTGTTGTTCGATGCGCTGTTGGGGTGAGGGCGGGGCATTCTTCCCCGAGATCAGCCGGTGCGGAACCCCGGCGACCGTCGAGCCCGCGCGCAAGCGCGCGCAAAAGGCAGGAAAACCACGCGTTCGCCATTGGATGGAATAATCGAGCCTTGTTCGCGGCCTGACTCCCGGACCCCCGGGCTTTTACGGATTCGTCCTTTTCAATTTTGGCTAGGCGCGTATAATGAATTCAATTTTTGATAGGGCATATAATGGCGTTGGTTTTTTCAAGCTGGTTTTCATCCGCCGCGGAATGATGCGCTGAGATGAGCGCGTCAATCGCGCTTTCATCAGACATGTTCGTCGGCAACGCGCGACTTCGATCGGCGCAGGACCTTTGGCTAGATTCGCCTTTGGTCTAGATCCATTGGTTTGATTCAGGCGGCTCCTATTCGGGATCAAGGTTGGCCTCGCGGCCTCGAAGGGCAGGACACAAGTTTATTCGTTTGCATGAGGTGCCGGCATTTCGGAATTGGCACCTGCCTAGCATGGATATGCCGCGCGAAGGGCATATCGACGTCTTGATTGTTACCGGCGGAAAGACCTTCGCCATGTTGGCCAGGCCTTCCCGCCACTCGTTTTGCGCGCAGGTTCACGTCCTTCAGAGACGATGATCATGCGGATGAGCGTCGGTTATTCGTTGAAGCCATTGATGAGTGCGTAGTGCCGTGACCAGGTGTCCTGCTTGCTCAGCCCGAGTCGAACTAGAGCACCGATTCTGCTCGCAATGCGGCGCCGGTCTAAACCGTGCCGCCGACAAGTCTTCCGGGCCCTCAACCTCAGGCGTAACGGAGCGCGAGGCGCGATCCGCTTCGCAACATCCCACCTCGCGGGCGCAGCTGCTGACCGAGAACAAACAGGTCAGCGTGCTGTTCGTCGACGTCTGCGACTCGACCTCATTGTTGCAGCACGCAGACCCCGAGGAATCCCGGAACTATCTCGGCAGGACGCTGAACCTGCTTGCCGATGCAGTCGAAACCTTTGGAGGCACCGTCAGCCAATTGCTGGGAGACGGCCTCGTTGCATTGTTCGGCGCGCCTCTGGCGCAGGAAGATCACGCCTTGCGGGCCTGCATGGCCGCTCTGAAGATGCAGAGGGCAACCATTCCCGGCCACGAAGCGCAAGGCGTCGCCAGCCCGACGCTGCGCATCGGCATCAACTCCGGCGAGGTCCTGGTCGGTATCGTCGGACAGTACCAGTGGTCGCATTACGGTGCGGACGGCCAGACGATCCACATCGCGTCGCGGCTTGAGAAGCTGGCGCGGCCGGGCGGCATCTTGATCAGCGCGGCGACGCAGCGCCTGGTCGCACAGCAGATCGACACACGGCAGGTCGGAATAAAGCCCGTGCGTGGATTGGTTGCCCCGATCGAACTTCATGAAGTCGTGGTCGAGACCGAAAGCTCGGCGGCCGCGCCGTTGACGCGAAAGCAGCGCTGGGCGCCGCTGGTCGGACGCCAGGAGTTGCTGACTGTGCTGGCGAGCGAGCTCGAGATCGCCAGGACGGGCGCCATGCGGACGATTGGGCTGCGCGGCGATGCCGGCGTCGGAAAGTCCCGCCTGATCGGCGATTGGACAGGCGCTCTCGCAGGCCACGGTGTGAACCTGTGCATCGCGCAGGCGAGAGGTTATGCGAGCACGAGAGCGTACAGCACCGCGGCCGATCTGATCGCAAGTCTGTTGGAGCTGCCTCGCACGATCGCGAGCGACGTCAAGCAGACCGCTGTGCAGGTCTTGCTCGCGAAATGGCCGGCAGAAGGCGCCGACCATCTCCCGGCTTTGAGCGATCTGCTCGGGCTCGCCGTGCCGAACGAAGCATGGCTGGCGCTCAATCCGGCGCAAAGGCGGCGCCGTATCGGCGAGGCGCTGCTGTGGCTCGTTCGCCAGCGGGTCCAGGCAGGTCCGTTCGTGCTGGTGCTCGAGGATGTGTTCCTGGCCGATCGCGACAGCCGGCGGCTGTTCGAGGCCTTGTTGCCCCGGCTCCAGGGTCTGCCGGTCATGATCTGTGTCAGCTACCGTCCGGATTTCGAGCATCAATGGGGACAGACGACGTGGTTCGCCGAGCACCTGGTCGAGCCCCTCCGGAACGGGGAGATGCTCGCCCTCGCGCGGGCCTTGCTCGGCGATGATCCCTCCCTGCTGGGAGTGACCAGCGAGCTGGTTCGCCGCGCCGACGGCAATCCCTTCTTCATGGAGCAACTCGTCATCACGCTGATCGATGACGGATCACTCGAGGGGACGCCGGGCGCCTACCGTTTACAGCGGCCCCTTGGGGAGTTGCGAGTCCCGGGGTCGATCGCCGCCGTAATCGGGGCGCGGGTCGACAGGCTGCCTGATGCCGCAAAGTCGGCATTGGAGGCGGCGAGCGTTCTCGGCGATCCCATCACGCGAGAGCTGATCGCCGCGATGCAGGACGAAGACCTCGCGCGCACCGAGGAATTGCTTGGTCTTTGCGTCTCGTCCGGCTTGCTGACGAGCCCCGATCCCACGGGGCGTTCCCTGGAGCAGCACGCTTTCGTGTTCCGTCATGCACTGGTCA
This sequence comes from Bradyrhizobium sp. UFLA05-89, assembly GCF_059803475.1. Lineage (NCBI taxonomy): Bacteria > Pseudomonadati > Pseudomonadota > Alphaproteobacteria > Hyphomicrobiales > Nitrobacteraceae > Bradyrhizobium > Bradyrhizobium sp. UFLA05-89. The sequence goes on from NZ_JBANBA010000071.1 coordinate 17,498, forward strand.
GAGACGTCGTGCTGGGGACGCTGACCCGCGCCCGCCTCAAGGCGCTGCATCGGCTCGCTTTCCTGGCCTTGCAGTCGCAACCCGGTGCCGAGGACGCCGATGCGGCGCCGGCCCTGGCCCATCACGCCTTCAAGGGCGAGGAATGGGAGCATGCGGCAAGATATGCAGTGAAGTCGATGGCGCGTGCCATCTCGCGCTCGGCCAATCAGGAAGCTCTGCAACTCTTCGAGATGGGCATTGAAGCGGCTCGCCGCGCCGACCGCGCGCCGACCGCGCAGGCCTTGGAACTCGCGCTCCGGCTGGAAGCCATCGGCGCCATGATGGCCCTCGGACACATCGACGAGATCTTCAACAACATGGAACGCGCGGAAGCAATTGCCGCGCAGCTGAATGACCAGCCTGCACGCGCATCGGTTTCGACGCAGACGGCGGTGTTTCTGTGGATGCGCGGACGCTTCGAGCAAGGCCTGCGGCATGCAACACAGGGCCTGGAAGCCGCCCGCCTTGCGCAGCGTCGTCGTATGGTGATGGCGGCGCATCAGGCGCGCCTGATGCATTTCCATGCTCTCGGTCGGTATGCGGAGGCGGGCGCCGAGGGCGGTGTCCTGCTGGCCGAGTACGGGCCCGAGTTGGCTGGGCACTATGTCCAACCCGGATGGGCTGTCATCCCCATCATCAACCTGTACGCATTCCATGCCAGCACGCTGTGGCGCCTCGGCGATTACGAAGCGGCCCACGAGGTCTGCACCCTGGCCTACGAGATTCTGTCCAAGGCCGATCATCCATATTCGCGTCTGCTGGTCGACACGGTCCAGGCGCAGATCTGGGTCGAGAAGGAGGAACTCGACGATGCAGAGGCCTTGATGCGCAAGTCCGTGCAGCAATGCATCACGCACAACGTGCCGACCACGCTGGCGTGTTGCTGGGGGGTGCTCGGCAACGCACTTGCGCGCAAAGGCAAGGCCTCCGAAGCAGTCGCGGTGCTTGAAAAAGGCTTCGCAGACCGGATTTACGACGCGGCCGGTCCTTACGGCAGGACGTTCATGCGCGTCGGCCTCAGTGTTGCTTATCGCGCTCTCGGAAACCTGAACGATGCGATCAGCACCGGACGCAAGGCAGTCGACCAGGCCGGCGAAGAGTACGGGCACCGGACGGAAGCTCTTTACGAGCTGGCCGTGACACTGCGGCGCGCGGGCGACGAGGCCGCGGCCAGGGCATGCTTCGCACAGACCTCCGACGCGGCGCGTCGTCTCGGCATGGCCTTCTACCAGAAGCGGGCCGCTGCAGCGCTTGCAACGCGACACCAGGATTGGCACCCAGCATGAAAAACACGACCCCCGAGCCCGATGCCTTGCCGCCGGGAGTTCGCAGCATCTCCTACGGGATCTTTTGTTGGGCCAATCGCCATCCGGGCGCCTTGCGCGCGATCGGAAAAGTGCTTCGGCGCTGGCCGTTCGTCGGCGGCTGGTTGGGCATGGCGGCGCGGGCGAGCGCCGTCAAAGCGGTGCTGAAGAGGCCGAACAGCTTCTCGAACACGGCGCATGCTGCCAACCTCTCGGCCGGCGACTATCTGATCGGCATGGATCCCGGTCCGACCTATGTCGCCGACAGGCGTTTGCTGGATGATCGGCTGGCTCAACTGAAACCGACGTTGCCGGCCGCAGCCGACGTGGCAGTCCAACAATACGTTCAAACCCTCCAGGCGCTCGGGACGAACAAATCGTTCGATCTCATTGACGACTACCTGATGTGGATCGTGTTTCTTGCCATGTATCCCTTGTTCGGCGCGGCGACGGACAAGGTGGCTGCGGGCGCCAACGGCAACGTCAGCGACCAGGGACTGCAACGGCAATATCTCCTGGAGATCCGCTATGTGGCGGGGCAGCTCCTGGCCGGAAGTTCGGCGACGCTGAGGGTGCAGCGCAGGGCCGAGCTCAACGCAGACGCGCTGAAGTCGCGCATCGCGGGCGTGAAAACCGACATTCAAAATGCGTGGGGCTTGCCGGGTTCTGCCGACATTGAGCGAAACGCAGTCGGACTTGCTTGGATTTCGCATCCGGTGACGGTGCAGTCGGGGGCCCTTGCCGTGCAAGAGCTTCTGGGTCGCCCCAAGGTTCACAAGGCTCTGCGAGAGGAGGCGCGGCGGCTCCAGCAAATCGGCCCGCCCGAAGTTTGGCAGAATAGGGCCTTCCGCGACTTGGTGCGAAACCATGTGCTCGAGCTCATGCGCTTCCGGCCGATCTTTCCGCTGCTCGCGCGCAATGTGCCGCGCGACACGGAATTCGAAACGGGCGCGCGGCACAATGCAACGTGCTCCGCCGGCGGAAAAATGACGATCTGGTCGATTGCGAGCTTGTTCGATTCCAATGTTGTGAAGGACAGCAACAAGTTCTGTCCCGCGCGCAACTGGGGCAAGGACGAGGATCTGCGGTGGTTGATGTTCGGCTACGGCACTCGCCAGTGTCCCGCCATGGTTTACGCGGTCGAGATCCTGACCAGTGCGCTGATTGGCCTGTTGATCCTGCCCGAGCTGCAACTGGCGCAGCGTGAGGGCAAGGCCATCACCTACGACGGACCGCTGATGTCGCGCATGCGCGTGAGTTTCATTTAGCAGGCGGGAGGGGGACGGGCATGCTCGAGATGGTCCGCCAGCAGATGATCTGCATCGTTGTGCCAGGCTGGGACGGCACGACTGATCTTTCGGAAAACAGCCCTGTTTGCACTGCGCTGAGCGCGCTGTTCGCGAACGTAGAGGTGGTCCAGTTCGCCTCGATCGCGCTACTGCCGGCGAGGGCGGATGCGGACGATCCGAGGCCCTTGCTGATGCTCGAGCTTGCCATCGAAGAGGGTATCGATCCCGACGATATGCTCTACCGGCTCGTCTGTCATCCAAGCGAAGCGATGTGGTCGCTCTACAGCAGGTTCTGGCCCGGCGGTGGTCCAGCGCGGCAGAGCGATCGCAACAGTCAATTGCACGAAAAGCTGATGAAGTGCCTCAGCATCGCCGATGGCGGCTTCATCGGCGCCCGCGACCGAACGGCCCGACAGATCGAGAAGGAGCAGGAGCTGCTTGAATGGACGCGGGACGAAGCGCGGGCCATGAAGGCAACGGAGCAGTACGGCGATGACCGTGCATCGTTCGCGCTCGCGCTCGCACAACGGGCATTCAAGAACCCGCAATTCGATTGGGCGATCGCGCCTGCTCCGCGATCCTGGTGGCGCGGGAAGGGCGCAAGTATCTCCGCAAAGCTCGGCTATGTGCTGACGATCTTCGTGCTGTGGCTGGCCGCGGTCTGGCTGGTGGGCGCGGTGCCGCGTGGCCTGGTTGGCGTCTACACCTGGCTGTTCGGCGCACCATATTCCGGCGTGCAGACCGTGGCGGACGCCGTTTGCGAGGCGAGCAGCTGGGTGATCTGGGTCAGCATCCGTGGTGTACTGGCGCTGGTCGGGGTCGGGTATCTGGCATGGCTGGTCCTGATCGCACTGCCGGCGGTGTCCAAGTCGTGGCGGCGCTGGCTGGAGAGTGTGGGTCGCGAACTCGACCGGCCCACGGAGACGTGGTCGTCATGGTCCACCTATTGGGTCGGCTGGATCGTCGGCGTGCCGATCGTCCTGGCCGTCGTCGCATTCGCGCTGGTCTTCACCTTCTATCCCGCGGCGATCGTGGACGCGTACGATGCATTGACTGCGAGATTCCTCGGATGGCAGATTGTCCTCTTCTTCGTCCTCGCGATCATCGCGTTGTTCTGCGTCGTCGGCGTGCTTTCCCGGATCGATCAGCAGCTTGCGGCGGTCGGCAACTGGTTCTTTCATCCCTACGAAGACGATGTGCCTCGCGCACAACAGGTCCATACGTCGATTGACCAGTGCGAAGGTCTGGTGGTGCGCGAAACCGCGCACATGGTCAGCCTGACGGATATCCGTAGTCGGAATGGCTGGAGTGCCTGGTGGATCCGGGCGTCGCTGCGCATCGTGACACTGTTTGGACGGGTGTTCTTCACCGAAGGCCGTCTGGGTAGTGCCCCGGGCATTCATTTCGGCCACTGGCACATCATCGAGGAGGGGCGCCGCTATCTGTTCTGCTCGAATTATGATGGCAGTTTTGGCGGCTATCTCGACGATTTCATCAATGGCGCGTCGATCGGAACGACCTTGGCGTGGCGGTGGACCACGCTGAAGCGCCGCGGATCGGCGGCGATCGGCCAGCCCGCCGTCGACGAGCCGCGCAGCTTCCCGCCGACGCGATTTATCCTGTTCCGAGGCGTGAAGTGCGAGCTGAGGTTCAAGTCATATGCGCGCGACAGCATGCTTCCGCATATGTTTCGCTTCGACGCGCGCAAGGAAACGATCGACGAGATCAACCTCGCCACCGGGCTTCGCGACGCTCTGTTCGGGGAGCGCAACGACAGCAATGACGACCTGATTATGAGGGCCATCGAATCATGAAAGCGCAGGCGCCGCATCTTTCGAAGCAGTTCGATGACATCCAGGGAATGCTGAGGAGCGGCTACAGTTGGCTGAAGAGCAGCCGCTTCTGGTTGCTGACGATCAAAGACGGTCAAGAGAACGCGGCGCGCGCGTGGCTCGTAAAACTCGTTGCGAGTGGAGTGGTCGCCAGCGCACATGACGTCGGGAAATCGAGAACGCATCCGATTGAGAGGGCTGCGGCGATCGCGTTCAGCTTTTCAGGGCTCACCAAGCTCGGATGCATGGAAACCAAAGAGCATCCATTCCCGACACCATTCCGCAGGGGCATGGGTAGCGACGAGCGTGCGCTACTTCTGAGGGACAATCCCCGGGAATGGCGTTGGTCCGATGTTGACGGTGCCGCCTGCGGCCCCGTGCACGTTCTGATTGCCGAGTGGACGCCGAAAGGTGCCGGGCCCCTCATTCCAGATGTGGACGAGGAGGTGTTCTGCGTCATCAGGGTCGAGAACGACCCTTGCTCATTTCGGAAAGTAGAAGGCGACACGGAAGAGAAATTGCACGAGGCATTTGGGTTCCGCGACGGTCTCGCGCAACCCGTGATCCGGGGACTGAGGCAAGATGACGGCGTCGGACTGAGCACGGCGAAGGCGGAAGCCGGCTCGCTGTATGACGATCGCGTCGTCTCACCTGGAGAGTTTATCCTCGGCTATCGCAACGAATATGACGAACTCACCTACTGCCCAAACGTGGAGGGGTGGACTCAATCGGGCCGCGCCAGGCATCCCGGTGGTCGCTTTGCCTTGAACGGAAGCTACCTGGCCGTGCGCCAGATCGAGCAAGACGTGGAGGCGTTCGATGCCTTTCGGTTGGCGAACGGTCAGGGCATCTGCGAAAAGCTGATGGGCCGCCAGGAGAATGGCTTGCCGCTCGGGTGGAAATACAACCCGAATAACCCAGTGTCGGATTCGAAAGCCGACGCATTCCGCTTTCGTGTCGAGGACGCCAACGGCTTCACGTGTCCGAAGGGAGCTCACATTCGCCGGGTGAATCCGAGAGATACGCTGGGCGTCGATGTGCAATCGAGCATCAAGTCGACCAAGCTGCACAGACTGCTTCGCCGTGGCCGGCCGTATCGCGAGGACAGCGACGGCAAAACGCGCAAGGGCATCTTCTTCATCGCCTGCAACGCGGATCTCGAGCGGCAGTTCGAGTTCATCCAGCAGCGCTGGGTGCGGAACCCGAGTTTCGTGAACCTCCACGCGGATGATCCGTTTGTCGGGTCGTCTGACCCCAAGACCTTCCCCAAGTCTTTCTCCATGCCGGGCTTGGCGAGCGGTGAAGAGATTTCCCTGGCGACTTTCACGACAACGTTGGGAGGAGGTTACTTCTTCCTTCCCGGAATCGCAGCGCTCGGGTTCATCGTCGGGAATGAGAGCATTTCAAAGCCCGCGGCATCGGAGGTGGCTGAAGCCGCCATGTCCTGAAAAGCCGCGGCGCGGCGCTGCACCCCGGCGCGACGCGCGAACACGCGCTTAATCCTGCGGCTCTGACGCCGTGTCGCCTTGTGCGTCGATGCGCAGCCATCCGGAGGGTGCGAGGCGCTGCTGCGGCAGGAAGCGCGCCTTGTAGTCCATCTTCTTCGAGCCCTCGATCCAGTAGCCGAGATAGACATAGGGCAGGCCCTGGCGCCGCGCGCGGGCGATGTGGTCGAGGATCATGAAGGTGCCGAGCGAGCGGCTGACCTGGCTCGGCTCGAAGAAGGAATAGACCATCGACAGCCCGTCGCTGAGCACGTCGGTCAGCGCCACCGCGAGCAGCTCCTCGCCGCGGCCGGTGATGCCGCTGTCGGGGCCGCGCTTGCGGTACTCGATGATGCGGGTCTCGACATGGCTGTCCTCGACCATCATGGCGTAGTCGAGCACGGTCATGTCGGCCATCCCGCCATGGCGGTGGCGGGAGTCGAGATAGGCGCGGAACACCGAATACTGCTCCGAGGTCGGGACCGCGCTGCGCTGCTCGCCGATGACGTCGGCGTTGCGCGCCATCACCTTGCGGAAGTTGCGGGACGGGCGGAACTCGTTGGCGACCACCCGGACCGAGACGCAGGCCCGGCATTGGTCGCAAGCGGGCCTGTAGGCGATCGACTGGCTGCGGCGGAAGCCGCCGTGGGTCAGGAGGTCGTTGAGGTCGCCGGCGCGGTCCCCAACGAGGTGCGTAAACACCTTGCGCTCATGCCGGCCCGGCAGATACGGGCAGGGCGATGGCGCCGTAAGGTAGAATTGGGGGGTGTCGCGCGAGTGCTGGGTCAAGGGACGTCGTGGGCCTCCGAAACGGGTATCAGCATCGCGCTACGGAGGCCCATGGTCAATCGGTCAGCTTACAAGGTGGTTTAAGAGGCGCTCTAGTAGGTTCTGGCGGTCTGCGGAACGGGCGAGCGGACGGAGTTATTGATGACGACAGTTCCCAGCACGATGTCGTGCAACAAGCGCCGGCGGCCGTTGAACAGGCCGACCAGGACCACGAGCGGCGTCAGGAACGAGATCGACACCCAGAACAGCACCGCGTGCATGGCGCCGAGTACGAAATAGCCGGGCGCGCCGTACCAGGTGCGCAACTCCAGGTCCATCACCCGCATGCCGACCGTAGCGGAATGCGGACCGCCGATGCAGGCGCCGTAATAAACCACGGCCCAGATCACCGAGGCCGGCCAGGCGAGCCAGAACAGCGCCCAGCCGAGGCCGAGCGTGACCACGCCGAACACGGCGATGAAGACATAGCCAAGGATGACCGGGACCGAAATCACGATGAGGTCGATCAGGAATGCGAAGACCCGTCGGGTCGACACGCCGCGGAACAGCTCCGGCTGGAGGTAGGGATCGTAGGCATGCGGCGGAACCCCGCCACCATTGCGCCAGGGACTCGAGTTGGGGCCCGAATTGCCCGCGTCCGAATACGACATAATCCGTCCTTCCGATCGGAAACACCCGTGGCAGCACATGGGATCAGGCCATCCCCCTGCCAAGGCCGCGGTGACCAACAAGCGGAAATATTCCGGCGATTCGGGGGCGGTGAACGTGGGCACTGTCATTCCGGGTTCGGTCCTGCGGGACCGCCCCAGAATGACGGGAGTTGTATTAACTCTGCGCTCTGATCTTCTCCGCCGCCTTCGGCGCGAAATACGTCAGCACGCCGTCGGCGCCGGCACGCTTGAAGGCGAGGAGGCTCTCCATCATCGCGCGCTCGCCGTCGAGCCAGCCGTTGCCGGCGGCTGCCGCGATCATCGCGTATTCGCCGGAGACCTGGTAGGCGAAGGTCGGCATTGCAAAAGTGTCCTTCACCCGCCGCACGACGTCGAGATAGGGCATGCCAGGCTTCACCATCACCATGTCGGCGCCTTCGGCGATGTCGAGCTCGACCTCGCGCAGTGCTTCATCGGTGTTGGCGCTGTCCATCTGATAGGTGCGCTTGTCGCCTACAAGCGTCTTGGCCGAGCCGATGGCGTCGCGGAACGGGCCGTAGAAGGCGGAGGCGTATTTCGCCGCATAGGCCATGATCTGCACGTCGAGCAGGCCGGCACGGTCGAGCTCCTCGCGGATCGCGCCGACGCGACCATCCATCATGTCTGACGGAGCGATGATATCGCAGCCAGCCTCCGCCTGCACCAGCGCCTGATGCACGAGCACGGCCACCGTTTCGTCGTTCAGGATCCGGCCGTCGGCGATCAGGCCGTCATGGCCATGGCTGGTGAAGGGATCGAGCGCGACGTCGCAGAGGATGCCGATGTCAGGGAATTCCTTCTTGATCGCGCGCACGGCCTGGCAGACGAGGTTGTCCGGATTGGTAGCTTCCGATCCGTGCTCGTCGCGCAGCGAGGCTTCCGTGTAGGGAAACAGCGCGAGGCAGGGGATCGTCAGCTTCATCGCGCGCTCGGCCTCACGCACCGCCTGGTCGACGCTGAGCCGCTCGACGCCCGGCATCGAGTTGACTGCCTCGCGCTTGTTGCTGCCATCGATCAGGAACAGCGGCCAGATCAGATCGTCGGTGGTCAGCACGTTCTCGCGCACCAGGCGCCGCGCCCATTCTGCCTTGCGGTTGCGGCGCGGGCGGACGATCAGATCCAGGCCTAGATCTTTGGCAGAGGCGGCCGCCGCGCTTCCGCGCGCCACCTCGCGTAATTCGATCGGACGTCCGTACTTGATCGCCATCGTAGGTCTCTCCAGCGCGATGATTTATCATCGCGCTTAGTTGTTGTTTGGGCATGGTCTTTTCGGAAAACCGCTGCACACTTTTCCGGATCATGCCGAACTAGAATTATTCTTATACCAGCTCGCATGGTTCCCGTCACCGCGGCTTGACCTTCCGCAACCCGGTAGCAGACCGATTGATTTTGCCGGGCGAAGCGGCCAGAAGGGGAGCCATGTCCGAGATCTCAACCCGCGATGCCGCCCGCGACAGCGCAAGAGACGGCGCAATGTCGGTAGCTGCTCTGTCGTCCGAGCGGCCAGAGTCCGACGAGAACGTCTGGACGCGGCGGCTCGTGCTGTTCCTGCGCGTGATGGCGCTGCTCTCGATCCTGAAGGGTCTCTATCACTGGGCGCAGGTGACTGGCTTCGTTGGCGGTGAGGACGATGCGTTCGAGAACCAGTCGATGGCCTGGCAAGCCGCGACCGTCTACTTCGCCGTGATCGAGCTCGTCGCTGCCGTCGGCCTGTGGCTCGCCACGCCCTGGGGCGCTGTCGTGTGGCTCACGACTGTGGTGTCGATGGCGGTGATCGAATTGATGTTCCCCGGCATCTATGGCGGCAGTCTCATTGTGGTCGCGGTCGAAGCCTTCATGCTCGCCGCTTATCTCGCGCTCGCCTGGATGGCCGCGCGCGAGCGCCCGCCATAGACGTCGATACACAAGCCCTCGTACCCCGGACGCAGCGCAGCATGCAGTGATGCGCTGCTGAGCCGGCGGCCCACGATCTGCTACGCGGCATCTCGGTCCCGGCTCTGCGCTCCGCTTCGCTGCGCTTGTCCGGCGCACGAGAATATTGCTCTTGGTTGATCGATCGTTGCCTCGAATTTGAGGCAAGTTTTCGAAGATCCCGCGTGATCCGCCACAGCTCTTACGCGCCCGTTTCGAAACAGGGCAGGGCTGTTCTGGAATGCGACAAGTGGTGCGGACGGAGGGTGAACAGGACCTTGCCACCGTCAACAGAGGGTTGCGAAAAGTCCTTGTTGCACAGGCTTAATCCGCGATTCACTGTCTTAAATTCATGATCTCTTTATTCTCTTATTTAAGCTGATCTTCAAACGCCTCCCCTTAAGTTGCAGCTATCAGGCGAGACAAAAGTTTCGTCGAATAAGTGTCGACAAAAACGACAACAGGGGAAGTGTCATGATGAAAGCCGTCGCAACTGCGGCAGATACCGCAGAGCGCGTCGCCGGCCAGCAGGGCTCGGTGCAGTCGCTCTATCTGGAAGCTTTGACTCTGGTGGAGCGGCTGCATCGCCGCTTGCTCGACGTCATCAAGGATGAATTCGATCGTCGCGGCCGCGCCGACATCAACTCGGTGCAGGCGCTCTTGCTCTACAACATCGGCGACAAGGAGCTGACCGCAGGCGAGCTGCGTACGCGCGGCTACTATCTCGGCTCCAACGTCTCCTACAATCTGAAGAAGCTCGTCGAACTCGGCTTCCTCGATCATCAGCGCTCGCGCGTTGATCGCCGCTCGGTGCGCATCCGTCTGACCCCGCAGGGCCAGGAAGTTCGCCGCATCGTCGACGCTCTCTACCAGAAGCACGTCAAGACGGTGGAGCAGGTCGGCGGCATCTCGGGCGAGGAGTTCTCCACGCTGAACAAGTCGCTGCATCGCCTCGAGCGGTTCTGGACCGACCAGATCCTATATCGGCTCTGATTTTTTCGGAAGGATCAAGGCTAAGCCGGCCCCAAACAAGACCGGCGTGCCTTTCCGAACGTGCCTGAACTTCCCCAATCGCGCCGGCCCGGCTTTGCCCGGACCGGCGCGTTTTGTGTTTTTGCACCTGCGAAAAAAGTAACTCGTTTGCGGAACCAGCCGTCAGCTCGCGGCTTATCCCCTCCGGATCGGAGGCGTGCGATGCTGGTCGAGCGCGGACTACAGACGATGAACGTGGAGATCGTGAGCGAGGCTTATGCCATCGCCGCGAATTATCTGCGCAGAGCCGGTGCACTCCCCGATACGCTCGTCACCGATGAGCGGCTGTTGAAGATCATCGTGCAACTGTTCCAGCACGGCGAATTCAACAAGATCAGGCTCGCCAACAAGGCGATCGCCAAATTCGAAGCTGCCTTCGAGGCTGGCGCGTTTGCCTGACAGCGTTCCCCAAAATTCGGACCAAGCAGAGGATGCCATGGAAGCCGCCATCGACCGCATCATGAAGACCTATGACCTCTTGGCCAACCGCACCGCTGCGGCGAGTGAGGAGGCGAGGGCCAAGGTGACGAACTACCTCAATACGCTGGTTGAGGCGGGCGAGAAGGACACGCATCGGTTGACGGTCTGCGGTCTGACCTATCTTCGTGAGCTCGACGGCAGCATCGACCCGGTGAAGGCTGGTTATACCGGTTTGTGAGGAGAGGCGGCCAAGTCCATCTCAAAGCCGGAGGAAGCGGTTGCCGGCGCCGTCTGGGCGCCGGTCGGCGGGCGTGACAGCGGCCGGCCGTTAACGATTGGCCAGCATCCCAGCGCAGGCGAATTCGTCTTTCGGGCCTCCAGATCCCCCGATCCCCACCATATCTGGCATAATTGTCGTCCCCGACCCGCAAAAGCTTGGCCGGGGCGAGCCGATGTGGTAGATCGCGCGTGCTTCCAACCGCCACACAAGACCGACCGTAGCCCGCCAAAAAGGCTGCGGCGTTGGAGATATTCGCCGATGACTTCCGCAAAAACCGCCTCCGCGCCCGATTCGTTTTTCACGGCCTCCGTTGAGCAGGCCGACCCGGAAATCGCCGCCGCCATCAAGGGCGAGCTGGGCCGTCAGCGCCACGAGGTCGAGCTGATCGCCTCCGAGAACATCGTCAGCCGGGCCGTGCTGGAAGCGCAGGGTTCGGTGATGACCAACAAATATGCGGAAGGTTACCCCGGCGCGCGATACTACGGCGGTTGTGAATGGGTCGACGTTGCCGAGAATCTTGCGATCGATCGCGCCAAGCGGCTGTTCGGCGCCAACTTTGCCAACGTGCAGCCGAACTCGGGCAGCCAGATGAATCAGGCCGTGTTCCTGGCGCTGATGCAGCCTGGCGACACCTTCATGGGCCTTGATCTGGCCGCCGGCGGCCATCTCACTCACGGCTCGCCCGTCAACATGAGCGGCAAGTGGTTCAAGGCCTCGCACTACACGGTGCGGCGCGAGGACCAGATCATCGATATGGATGCGGTCGCCAAGCAGGCCGAAACGGTCAAGCCGAAGCTGATCATCGCCGGCGGCTCGGCCTATTCGCGCGCCTGGGACTTCAAGCGTTTTCGTGAGATCGCCGACAGCGTCGGCGCGTACCTCCTGGTCGACATGGCGCATTTCGCGGGCCTCGTGGCCGGTGGCGTGCATGCTTCGCCAGTGCCTCATGCCCACGTCACCACCACCACGACCCACAAGTCGCTGCGCGGTCCGCGCGGCGGCCTGATCCTGTGGAATGACGAGACGCTGACCAAGAAGCTCAACTCGGCGATCTTCCCGGGCCTCCAGGGTGGGCCGCTGATGCATGTGATCGCAGCGAAGGCGGTCGCATTCGGCGAGGCGCTGCGGCCGGACTTCAAGGTCTACGCCAAAAACATCGTCGAGAACGCCAAGGCTCTCGCGGAAACGCTGCGCGGCCACGGGCTCGATATCGTGTCCGGCGGTACCGACAACCATCTGATGCTGGTTGACCTCAGGCCGAAAGGCCTGAAGGGCAACGTCTCGGAGAAGGCGCTGGTCCGCGCGGCCATCACCTGCAACAAGAACGGCATCCCCTTCGATCCCGAGACGCCGTTCGTCACCTCGGGCCTGCGTCTCGGCACGCCGGCGGCGACCACCCGCGGCTTCGGCGTTGCCGAGTTCAAGCAGGTCGGTGGCTTGATCGCTGAAGTTCTGAACGCCATCGCGCAGTCGTCCGACGGCAAGGCGCCGCTGGTGGAAGCCGCGATCAAGGAACGGGTCAAGGCGCTCACCGATCGTTTCCCGATCTACCAGTAAAGCCGGATAACAAGCGGATGCGCTGTCCCAACTGCAACAGTCTCGATACGCAGGTGAAGGACTCGCGTCCGACCGAGGATTCGTCCGTGATCCGCAGGCGCCGCATCTGCGTCGCCTGCAATTTCCGCTTCACCACCTTTGAGCGCGTGCAACTTCGCGAGCTCACCGTGATCAAGCGCAACAGCCGCCGCGTGCCGTTCGATCGCGACAAGCTGATGCGCTCGGTGCAGATCTCCTTGCGCAAGCGGCCGGTCGAGCCCGAGCGGGTGGAGAAGATGGTTTCTGCCATCGTGCGCGAGCTCGAGACTGCCGGCGAAGCCGAGATCTCCTCGGAGGTGATCGGCGAGACGGTGATGGAGCATCTGCGCACGCTCGACGACGTCGCCTATGTGCGCTTCGCCTCCGTCTACCGCAATTTCCGCGAGGCCAAGGATTTTGCCGACGTGCTCGGCGAGCTTTCCGGTGAGGAGGAAGCGCGGCTCGCCGCGATACGCAAATGATCTTCCGCATCCTGGAGGATCAGCTCGCGCAGAAGGCCCGTGAGTCCAAAGACGCCGATCGTCGCTTCATGCAGCTTGCGCTGGCGCTCGGCCGGCGCGGGCAGGGGCGCACCTCGCCGAACCCTGCCGTCGGCGCCGTCATCGTCAAGGACGGCGTGATCGTCGGTCGCGGCTGGACGCAACCGGGCGGCCGTCCGCATGCCGAGCGCGAGGCGCTGCGGCGCACGGGCGAGGCGGCCCGCGGCGCCACACTCTACGTCACGCTCGAACCCTGTTCGCATTTCGGCAAGTCGCCGCCTTGCGCGGACGCCGTGATTGCGGCTGGCGTCAAGCGCGTGGTGGCGGCGATCGAGGATCCCAATCCGGAGGTCGCAGGACAAGGCCACGCGCGCTTGCGCGCCGCTGGCATAGCCGTCGATGTCGGGCTCTGTGCTGTGGAAGCGGCCTACGACCATGCCGGCCATTTCCGCCGCATCCGCGACAAGCGCCCGCATGTAATCCTGAAGCTTGCGGTCTCGCCCGACGACAAGATCGGGGCCGCCGGCGGCAAGCCGGTCGCGATCACGGGGGAGGCTGCGCGCAACCGCGTGCACCTCCTGCGTGCGCAGAGTGATGCCATCCTGGTTGGCATCGGCACGGTGCTTGCGGACGATCCACTCCTGACGTGCCGCCTGCCGGGCATGGAAGCACGTTCTCCGGTGCGCATCGTGCTCGACCGGAATTTTCGCATTCCGGCGTCGAGCCAACTCGTCCATTCCGCACGCGAGGCGCCGCTGTGGGTGATCGGCTCGGAGCTGGCGGAAGCTGCCTCAGCCACGCGGCTCGGCGCGGCCGGCGCCCAGGTCATGCGCATGCCGCCCGGCAGCACGCCGGGGCTCGATCTTCCTGCGATACTGCAGGCACTGGCCGAGAAAGGCATCACACGGCTGATGGTCGAGGGCGGCAGCCACGTGGCCTCGTCCTTCGTCGCGGCCGATCTGGTGGATGAAATCTGGCTGTTCCGTGGGACGGAAGCGATCGGCGCCCATGGCGTCGATGCGCTCGATGCATTGCCCCTGTCGAAAATCACGCAGTCGCCCGCCTTCAGGGTTCATGCTAGCGAAACATTCGACAGGGATACTCTCACCATCTACGAGCGCGCTTAATGTTCACCGGCATTGTCACTGATATCGGCGAGATCGTCAGCCTGACGCCGACGGCGCAGGGCCAGTTGCATCGCTTGCGCATCGCCTGCCGCTACGATCGTGCGACCATCGCCGATGGCGCCTCGATCGCCTGCAACGGCGTCTGCTTGACGGTGGTGGCTTCCGGCGTCGAAGGTGGCAAAACCTGGTTTGACGTTGACGCGGCTGCCGAGACGCTGGCGCTGACGACGGCAAAGCACTGGAAGACGGGTACGAAGCTCAATCTCGAGCGCGCGCTCAAGATCGGCGACGAACTCGGCGGTCACATCGTCGCAGGCCACGCCGACGGGATCGCGACCCTCGTCAGTCGCGAGGATTTGCCCGATATGGCGCGGTTCGAGCTCAAGACCACGCGGGAGCTCGCGCGTTTCATCGCGACCAAGGGCTCGATCACGCTGGACGGCGTGTCCTTGACCATCAATACGGTCAAGGACGTGACCTTTTCGGTCCTGATCATCCCGCACACCCTCAGCATCACAACCATTGGTGCATGGCGCACCGGGGACGAGGTCAATATCGAGGTCGATCTGATGGCCCGCTATGCGGCGCGGCTGACCGAAATGAAGTGACGGCGCCGCCGCCATTCGCGGCGATAGCGTCTTTTGAACTTGGCTTAACCGCTTGCGGCGACTACATAACGCGCCGACCTCAGTAGAACGGATTGAACGATGGCAGACGCGCGGCGCGCACCCCTGAAGGACCGGACCGACATTTCCGGCGCGCGTGCGCTGATTGTCGAAGCGCGCTTCTATGACGACCTCCAGGATGCGCTTCTGGAAGGCGTGGTCGCCGAGCTGATGGCGGCCGGTCTCACCCATGACGTGATCACGGTTCCCGGCGCGCTGGAAATCCCCGCGGCCGTGGCCATCGCGGTCGACGCTGCTGCGAGCAACGGGAAACCCTATGACGCCGTGATCGCGCTCGGTTGCGTGATCCGCGGCGACACCATCCATTTCGAGATCGTCTCGCAGGAATCCTCGCGCGCGCTGATGGATCTTGCCGTGGCGCGCAAGCTGCCGCTCGGCAATGGCATCCTCACCGTCAACACCGAGGAGCAGGCCTGGGCCCGGGCTCGCGCCAGCGAGCTCAACAAGGGTGGCGATGCCGCGCGCGCGGCGCTTGCCATGCTGCGCATCAAGCGCCGCCTGGCGCGGGCCTGAGCCATGGCGGACACCAGCAAGAAACAGCCCGGCGGGGTGGAGAAAAAGGCGAACCGACGCGGCGCCGCTCGGCTCGCCGCCGTGCAGGCGCTCTACCAGATGGACATTGCGGGCGCCGGCATCAATGACATCTTTGCCGAGTTCGAGAGCCATTGGCTCGGCAACGAGGTCGAAGGCGATAAGTATCTGCCGGCGGAAGCTGCCTTCTTTCGTGACGTCGTCTCGGGCGTCGTGCGCGACCAGAAGAAGCTCGATCCCCTGATCGACGAGGCGCTGTCGAAGGGCTGGCCCCTGAAGCGTATCGAGGCGATCCTGCGCGCAGTGCTGCGGGCAGGGGCCTACGAGTTGGAGCATCGCAAGGACGTGCCGGGCCGCGTCGTGGTCTCCGAATATGTCGACGTCGCCAATGCTTTCGTCGATCGCGAGGAGACCGGCATGGTCAACGCGGTGCTCGACCAGATTGGCCGCCACTTCCGCGGCGACGAGTTCGGGCGGTAGTCGTTACACATTCCGCTGTCATCACCCGCGAAAGCGGGTGATCCAGTACGCCGCGGCAGCGGTAATTGATCTCGGGCGTCTCGGCCTACTGGATCGCCCGGTCAAGCCGGGCGATGACAGTGGTGCGTGTGGATAGGCCGATGGCAAACGCTACAAATATCTCCGGCGAAGACTCGCTTATCGCGCGCTATTTCAAGCCGCTGGCGACTGACCCCGGCGCATTCGGGCTGGTCGATGATGCCGCCATCCTGAAATCCTCCGGCGAGGACATCGTCGTCACCACGGACGCCGTGGTCGAAGGCGTGCATTATCTCGCTAGCGACCCGCCCGATACCATCGCCCGCAAGGCGTTGCGGGTGAACCTGTCCGATCTTGCGGCGAAGGGCGCCACGCCGGCAGGCTTCGTGCTGACGCTGGCGCTCCGCAGCAAGGACGATGCCTGGCTGAAGCCGTTTGCCGATGCGCTCGGCGAGGATGCCAAGAACTTCACGTGCCCGCTGCTTGGCGGCGACACGGTCTCCACGCCCGGACCGCAGATGATCTCGATCACGGCCTTCGGCCGCGTGCCCCTGGGGCGGATGGTCGGCCGCACCGGGGCCAAAGCCGGTGACCGCATCATGGTGACCGGCACGATCGGCGATGCCGCACTCGGTCTCGCGGTGCTCAAGGGCGATGCTGCCGCGAAGGCGCTGGCATCCGATCCGGCCGCACGGGACGTCGTGGTCGCGCGCTACCGAATCCCGCAACCGCGCAACGCGCTGGCGCAGGCCGTGCGCGACTGTGCGAGCGCTGCGATGGATGTCTCTGACGGGCTTGCCGGCGATCTCGCCAAGCTCTGCGCAGCCTCAGGCGTATCAGCCACGATCGATACGGCCAGCGTGCCCCTGTCGGCGCCGGCCGCCGGCCTCGTTGCGCGCACCGCCGTCGGGATCGAGGCGCTGCTGTCCGGTGGCGATGACTATGAGCTTCTGTGCACTGTTCCTGAGTCGCGCTGCGCCGACCTGATTGTGGCCGGGCGGGCGCTGGGCGTGGCCGTGACCGCCATCGGAACGATAGTGCCGGGAAATGAGGCCCCGCGCTTCCTGGATGGCGCGGGCCGGGAACTGGTCCTCAAGCGGCTGTCCTACAGCCACTTCTAGCAATTTCCGCGAAACGGACGCCTACGACCTAAGGACCTGTCGAGATCGACGATTTTCGCGCCTGCGGCGTTGCACGGGCATGGCGGATTTGGCAAGGTCCCCGCCCATCGGGGCTGCTCCTTTTGGGGAGGAGCGGTCCCGCGTTAAGGCGCCACTCCGTCACAACGGGAAAGAATCGGCGCTGGGGGTACATCAAGGATCTGAGGCAAAATTCACATGACAGCATTATGGTTGATAGTGCTCTGCGGAGTGCTCTCTGTCGTCTACGCGATCTGGGCTACGTCTTCGGTGTTGGGCGCGGATGCGGGGTCGCCGCGCATGCAGGAAATCGCCGCAGCGGTCCGCGAGGGCGCTCAGGCCTACCTGCGACGCCAGTACACGACGATCGGCATCGTCGGCATTGTCATCTTCGTGCTGCTCGCCTATTTCCTGGGTATCTACGTCGCCGTCGGCTTTGCCATCGGCGCCATCCTGTCGGGAGCCGCTGGCTTCATCGGCATGAACGTCTCGGTTCGCGCCAACGTGCGCACCGCGCAGGCTGCGACGACGTCGCTCGCCGGCGGTCTCGAACTCGCCTTCAAGGCTGGCGCCATTACCGGCCTTCTGGTCGCGGGCCTCGCGCTCCTCGGCGTGACCCTCTATTTCGGCTTCCTGACCTATTCGCTGAAGCTTGCACCTGACAGCCGCACCGTCGTCGACGCCATGGTGGCGCTCGGCTTCGGCGCCTCGCTGATCTCGATCTTCGCCCGTCTCGGCGGCGGCATCTTCACCAAGGGTGCGGACGTCGGCGGCGACCTCGTCGGCAAGGTCGAGGCCGGCATCCCCGAGGACGATCCGCGCAATCCGGCGACGATCGCCGACAACGTCGGTGACAACGTCGGCGACTGCGCCGGCATGGCCGCCGACCTGTTTGAGACCTACGCGGTGACCGCGGTCGCCACCATGGTTCTGGCAGCGATCTTCTTCGCCAAGACGCCGATCCTCGCCAGCATGATGACGCTGCCGCTCGCGATCGGCGGCATCTGCATCATCACCTCGATCATCGGCACATTCTTCGTGAAGCTCGGGCCGAGCCAGTCGATCATGGGCGCGCTCTACAAGGGCCTGATCGCAACCGGCGTCCTGTCGCTGATCGGCATCGCCGGCGTGATCTACTACCTGATCGGCTTCGGCAAGCTCGAGGGTGTCGACTACACCGGTGCGGCGCTGTTCGAGTGCGGCGTGGTCGGCCTCGTCGTGACCGCGCTGATCATCTGGATCACCGAGTACTACACCGGCACCGACTATCGTCCGGTGAAGTCGATCGCCCAGGCCTCGGTGACCGGCCACGGCACCAACGTCATCCAGGGCCTTGCGGTTTCGATGGAGGCGACAGCGCTGCCCGCGATCGTCATCATCGCCGGCATCCTCGTCACCTACAGCCTTGCCGGCCTGTTCGGCATCGCGATCGCGACCGCCACCATGCTGGCGCTCGCCGGCATGGTCGTCGCGCTCGACGCCTTCGGCCCGGTGACCGACAACGCCGGCGGCATCGCCGAGATGGCGGGCCTGCCCAAGGAAGTACGCAAGTCGACCGACGCGCTCGACGCGGTCGGCAACACCACCAAGGCAGTGACCAAGGGCTACGCGATCGGCTCCGCCGGTCTCGGTGCGCTGGTGCTGTTCGCGGCCTACAACCAGGACCTCAAGTTCTTCGTTGCGGACTCCGCGAAGCATACCTACTTCGCAGGGGTCAATCCGGACTTCTCGCTCAACAACCCCTACGTCGTGGTGGGCCTACTGTTCGGTGGTCTGCTGCCGTATCTGTTCGGCGCGATGGGTATGACTGCGGTCGGCCGTGCGGCCGGCGCGATCGTCGAGGAGGTCCGAC
Organism: Bradyrhizobium sp. UFLA05-89; assembly: GCF_059803475.1. Classification (NCBI taxonomy): domain Bacteria; kingdom Pseudomonadati; phylum Pseudomonadota; class Alphaproteobacteria; order Hyphomicrobiales; family Nitrobacteraceae; genus Bradyrhizobium; species Bradyrhizobium sp. UFLA05-89. The sequence goes on from NZ_JBANBA010000071.1 coordinate 36,475, forward strand.
GTCAGTTCCGCGAGAAGCCGGGAATCATGCAGGGCACCGACAAGCCCGACTACGGCAAGGCGGTCGATCTTTTGACGAAGGCGGCGATCAAGGAGATGATCATCCCCTCGCTCTTGCCGGTGCTCTCGCCGATCGTCGTCTACTTCGTGATCTACGCGATCGCGGGCGGCGGCGCGGCCGGCAAGTCGGCGGCATTCTCGGCCGTCGGCGCCATGCTGCTCGGCGTGATCGTCACGGGTCTCTTCGTCGCGATCTCCATGACCTCGGGCGGTGGCGCCTGGGACAACGCCAAGAAGTACATCGAGGACGGTCATTTCGGCGGCAAGGGCTCCGATGCCCACAAGTCCGCCGTGACCGGCGACACCGTCGGCGATCCCTACAAGGACACGGCCGGCCCCGCGGTGAACCCGATGATCAAGATCACCAACATCGTGGCGCTGCTGTTGCTGGCGATCCTCGCGCACTGAGCAGCAGGGACAGCGCAAAACAAAACCCCCGCGGCGCAGGCCGCGGGGTTTTTGTTTTTTTCCCGTTGTCATTCCGGGGCGATGCGAAGCATCGAACCGGAATCTCGAGATTCCGGGTTCGGTCCTGCGGACCGCCCCGGAATGACTGACACCACCTACTGCACATCCATCTGAAGGCCTTCCTTCTGGATGATGCTCGCGAACTTCTTCGTCTCGGCGTCGACGAAGTCGGAAAACTGCTGCGGCGTGCCGTAGTCGGCGCGTGCGCCCATCGCGGCGATGTTCTTCCTGATGTCCTCGCGCGCGAGCATCGCCTTGACCTGCAGATTCAGCGCCTCGAGCACTGGGGCGGGCACGTTCTTTGGCAGGAACACGCCGAACCAGGATGACACGTCGAAATTGGCAAGCTCCGGCGCGCTCTCGCGCATGGTCGGAAGGTTGGGTGCGAGTTCGCTGCGCTCCGGCGTGGTGACGCAGAGCCCGTTCAGCGTGCCGTTCTGCACCTGCGGCAGGCTCGGATAGAGGTTGTCGAACAGGACCTGGATGTCGCCGGCAAGCGCCGCCTGGAGCGCGGGGCCGGCACCGCGGAACGGGATGTGCGTCATCTTCAGCCCGGTGAGCTGGAGGAACCAGGCGCCGGTGAGGTGAGGGCTCTGGCCGACGCCGGAGGAGGCATAGCTGAACTTGTCCGGATTGGCCTTGAGGAAAGCGATCAGCTCTCCGATCGACTTGATGCCTGTCTTCGGATGCGCCGAGACGATGTTCGGGATCCTGATCATGTTGGAGACCGCCTGGAGCTGCTCCGCATTGTAGCTGAGGTTCTTGAAGATGCTGTAGGCGATCGCGTTGGGGCCGGGGTTGCCGATCAGGATGGTGTGGCCATCCGCTTTGGCGCGCGCGGCTTCCGCGGTGCCGATGGTGCCGCCGCCGCCTGAGCGGTTCTCCACGACCGCCGACTGGCCCCAGACGGTTTGCAGATGCGCCGCGAGCAGTCGTCCCATGACGTCGGTCGAGCCGCCGGCGGCGGCCGGCACGATGATGCGGATGTTCTCGGTGGGCTTCCAGTCTGCCAGGCTCGTGCGCGGCAGAATCGCCGCCGTCGACAGGGCTGCCGCGCCGGTCAGCACGCGCCGGCGGGAAAACGATGTCCTTGTCACGAATCCACTCCCTGCCTCTTGTTTTGCAGGGAGCGTAGGGAAGGCGCCGTGCAACCGCAAGCAGCGCGGGGCGGCACGACGCCGCAGCCTGGCCTCAGTTGAAGCTGAGCAGCTTGAACAGCGGCGCGAGGTAGCTGAGCTCCTGGCCCGAGGTCGGCGTGGTGCGGCTGATGAAGTCGAAGATCTTGCCGTCCTGCAGGCCGTAATTCGCGAGCCGGCGGACGCGCCGATTCTTGTCGAAGTAGATCGCGATCACGCGCTGGTCGACCACACTCTGGTTCATGAAGGCGACCGGACGCTGGGAGCGCTGGGAGATGTAATAGAACACCTCGCCGTCGAGCGTTGCGACGGTGGAGGGCGTGCCCATCACGATCAGCACCTGGTCCTGGCTCGCCCCGAGCGGAATCTGCTCGAGCGCACCGGGCGGCAGGATGTAACCCTTCTGGAATTGTTCGCCGGTGCAGGCGGCAAGCGCCACGCTGACGAGCGCCGCGGCGGCGACGGCGCGCCAGCGCGCGTAACGGCCGCGCACCTTGGCGCTGCGGTGGCTGGTCTGGCTCGAATTGGTCATTCTCGGAACTATCCCGTCCCCTTGCGTCGCGCGAGGCGCTGAAGTACCGGGCAGACGCGGCGAGCGCAACCCGCGCGCACACGCATGCGGAACCCACAATGCTCTGGCCGTTCAAACACTTCAGGAAACCCCGGCTAGCCCCGCGCGGCACCATTGAGGCCATCTATGGCATGATCGTGACGCAGGCACGAGAACCCATGTTTTACCGGGACTTGGCCGTCCCGGACACAGTTAACGGCCGATTCGACATGCTTCTCTTGCATTTGTGGCTCCTGCTGCGCCGGCTGCGGGCGGCTTCCGACGGCACCGAGCTCTCGCAGGCGCTGTTCGACCGCTTCTGCGAGGACATGGACGACAATCTGCGGGAGATGGGCGTCGGGGATCAGACCGTCCCCAAGCGGATGCGGGCCTTTGGCGAGGCCTTTTATGGCCGGGCCCGGGCCTATGACCAGGCCATGGACGAGGGCGACGAGGCGCTGGCGTCGGCGTTCTGCAAGAATATCTTGAATGGGACGGACAGCGCGCAGGCGCGGCGGCTTGCGGCCTATGCCAAGGCCACCGAGGCCGATCTCGCCAGGGCCGACCAGGGCGCGCTGCTGCGCGGTTCATTTGCGTTTCCACCGCCACCAGGGGAGCATGTGGCGCCATGACCAGACCCAACGCCGGACCCGAGACCGATCCGTGGCGCGCGCCAGTGATCGTGGCGCAGATCCCGGACACCGGCCTGCATCGGGACATCGAGGCATCGAGCCGCGAGCGCGAGGCCATGGCCGAGGTCGCGGGTGTTCGAGAGATCCTCTCCGCCCAGGCCTCTTTCGACGTATCCCCGAAGAGCGGCGGGCGGGTTCATGTCACCGGCAAGGTTCGGGCGCGAATCGGCCAGACCTGCGTGGTGACTCTCGACCCGATCGAGAGCGAGATCGACGAGGAGATCGACCTGGTGTTCGCCCCCGAGGCGGAGGCACGGCGACTGGCCGATCTCATCGAGGAGGGGCAGGACAGCGACGACGCGGAGGCCGTCCCCGAGCCGCCGGAGGCGATCATTGCCGGCGTCATCGACCTCGGGTGGCTGGCGACGGACGCCCTGTTTTTGGGCATCGACCCCTATCCGCGCAAGCCGGGGGTGGTGTTCGAGGCGCAGGTGACGGCGCCCGATCCCGGGGATCACCCCTTTGCCGTGTTGAAGGCGCTTCAGGACAAGCCCAAACGCAAATGAGGGCAAATCCCAGTGGGTCTGTGGCGGGCTTGCTTTGCGTTGTGCATGAATGGTTTGCCTCGTCAGGTCCAAAGATTGTTTCATCCGTTTGATTTCACGATGTTTTTCTCGCCGGGATGGGCCCGATTCGTGATCGTCCGGAATCCAAAAGACTGGGGGCAAGAGGTTGTTTCGGGGTGACAAAACGCTATTGTCGCGGCCCGGTCCGGGTGCGGTGTGGCGCCTGGCCGATCGCTGTTGATGATGGCGAACCCATTTCGCGGCCCCTCGAGTTCTTAGACCGCACGAGATCAGGTTTCCGGGACGTTCATGCCAAGCAAGGTTCGAATCGCGCTTGACGCCATGGGAGGCGATGTCGGCGCGCCCGTCGTCATTCCCGGCGCGGCCATCTCGCTTGCCCGGCATTCGGATATCGAATTCCTGCTGGTCGGCGACCGCGCCAAGATCGAGCCGGAGCTTCAGAAGCACGCCTCGCTGAAGGCCGCCGCGAAGGTGATCCATACCGACGTCGCCGTCAGCATGGAGGACAAGCCGAGCCAGGCGCTGCGGCGCGGCCGCAAGACCTCCTCGATGTGGCTCGCCATCGATGCGGTCAAGAAAGGCGAGGCGGATGTTGCGGTCTCCGCCGGCAATACCGGTGCACTGATGGCGATGTCGCGCTTCCACCTGCGCACGCTGCCCGGCATCGACCGCCCGGCCATCGCCGGGATGTGGCCGACCAAGCATGGCGAGTCTGTCGTGCTCGACCTCGGCGCCACCATTGGCGGCGATGCGCACCACCTGGTGTCGCTGGCCGTCATGGGCGCAGCGATGGCGAGCGTGCTGTTCGACAAGCCGCGCCCCTCGGTTGGTCTGCTCAATATCGGAACCGAGGAGATCAAGGGCCACGAGGAGATCCGCGAGGCCGGCGAAACACTGCGCGCGATGAATCTGCCGGAGCTCGACTATCTCGGCTTCGTCGAGGGCGACGGCATCGGCAAGGGGCTGGCCGACGTGATCGTCACCGAGGGCTTCAGCGGTAACATCGCGCTAAAGGCAGCCGAGGGAACCGCGCGGCAGATGGCGGAACTGCTCCGCAATGAGATGCAGCGGAGCTGGATGTCCAAGCTCGGCTACCTCTTCGCGCGCGGCGCTTTCCAGGCCCTGCGCGACAAGATGGACCCGAACAAGTCCAATGGCGGTGTGTTCCTCGGATTGAGGGGACTCGTGGTCAAGAGCCATGGCGGAATCAGCGCCGAAGGCTTTGCCTATGCGATCGATGTTGGCTATGAGATGGTCCACTACGATCTCCTGACCAAGATCAATCAGATGCTCAACCGCGACGGTGGCGCGTTTAGTTCCGTGCCGACCGCGCAGGAGGCTGTTTCGTGACTCAAATTCGATCGGTCGTGCTCGGCTGCGGCAGCTATTTGCCGGAGCGTGTCGTGACCAATGCCGAGTTGGCAGCCCGCATCGACACGTCGGACGAGTGGATCGTGCAACGAACGGGCATTCGTGAGCGTCACATCGCGGCCGACGACGAGTTTACCTCGCACCTTGCGATCAGGGCGGCGCGCGCCGCGCTCGCGCATGCCCGGCTCGACCCGCAGGCGATCGACCTGATCGTGCTCGCGACCTCAACGCCCGACAACACGTTTCCGGCGACCGCAGTCGCCGTTCAGCACGGACTCGGCATCAACCATGGCGCGGCGTTCGACCTGCAGGCGGTCTGCTCCGGCTTCGTGTTCGCGCTCGCCACTGCCGACAACTTCCTGCGCACGGGCGCCTACAAGCGCGCGCTGGTGATCGGCGCGGAAACCTTCTCGCGTATCCTCGACTGGAACGACCGCGGCACCTGCGTGCTGTTCGGCGACGGCGCGGGCGCGATCGTGCTGGAAGCGCAGACGCAGGCCGGCAAGACCTCCGACAGCGGCGTGCTGACCACGCATCTGCGTTCGGACGGTCGCCACAAGGCCAAGCTGTTCGTCGATGGGGGCCCCGGCTCGACCAGGACGGTCGGCCATTTGCGCATGGAAGGCAAGGAGGTGTTCAAGCACGCCGTCGGCATGATCACCGACGTGATCGTCGATGCCTTCAACGCCACCGGCATGACCGCCGAGGACATCAACTGGTTCATCCCGCACCAGGCCAACAAGCGAATCATCGATGCGTCCGCCCACAAGCTGCATATTGCGCCGCAGAAGGTGGTGCTGACCGTCGACAAGCACGGCAACACCTCGGCGGCCTCCATTCCGCTGGCGCTCTCGGTCGCAGTGAAGGACGGTCGGGTGAAGAAGGGCGACCTGCTGCTGTTCGAAGCCATGGGCGGCGGTTTCACCTGGGGTTCCGCACTCGTCCGCTGGTAGTAGAGCGCGTTCGATAAAATTTTGCCGAGATTGCGGGCCACTTTGGCGACTCAAAGCAGGGATGAGCGGGTTGACCGTCGTCTCGTAACCTCATAATTTTAGACGACAATTGTTCGCCGTGATGTGGGGCAGGGCGATGACCGAGACTAGTAAAACCGTAACGCGTGTTGATCTCTGCGAGGCCGTCTACCAAAAGGTCGGCCTGTCGCGGACGGAATCGTCTGCCTTCGTGGAACTCGTGTTGAAGGAGATCACCGATTGCCTCGAGCGGGGCGAGACGGTGAAGCTGTCCTCGTTCGGTTCCTTCATGGTGCGTAAGAAGGGCCAGCGTATCGGCCGCAATCCGAAGACCGGTACCGAGGTGCCGATTTCGCCGCGCCGGGTGATGGTGTTCAAGCCGTCCGCCATCCTGAAGCAGCGGATCAATTCGCAACACAAGGCCAATGGCGACGGCAGCAAGACTCAAGCCGAGGCATAATCGCCTCCCATAGGAGAGCCGCATTTGGACAAGGCGCCGGATGCGTTCCGCACCATCAGCGAAGTAGCGCAGGACCTCGACATCCCGCAGCACGTCCTGCGGTTCTGGGAGACCCGCTTCTCCCAGATCAAGCCGATGAAGCGCAGCGGCGGCCGCCGCTACTACCGCCCCGACGACGTCGACCTGCTCAAGGGCATCCGCCGGCTGCTCTATGGCGAGGGCTATACCATCCGCGGCGTGCAGCGGATCCTCAAGGAGCACGGCATCAAGTCGGTCCAGGGGCTCGCCGATTCGTCGGCCGCGGTCTCGTTCGGCGCGATCGAGGACGCGATCGGCCAGAGCCTGATGGAGCCCGAGGAGGAGCCCGAGATCCGCGGCGTCGCCGATACCGACGATGACGACTACCAGGGCGAGGAGGAGGAAGGCATCGATTTCCGCTTCGCCGAGATCGACGACGAGGAAATCCTCACCACCTTCCGCAAGGGCGCAAGCGAACGCGCTGGCCCGAGCCCGGCCGACCGGGAGCGGCTGGAGCGGGTGCTCCAGGACCTCGTCGCCTGCCGCGAACTGCTCGACGAGGCGCTCAAGGTCGGCTGAGCAGGGGCATCCTGCGACTTCAAGGGGATGTTCCCGGTTTTCCGGGCGGTTCAGGCGCCTTGCGCAAAGCCGCGATCCTAGCTATGGGAACGGCATTCGGAGCGTGGCGCAGCCCGGTTAGCGCACTAGTCTGGGAGACTAGGGGTCGGAGGTTCAAATCCTCTCGCTCCGACCAAAATTCTCAACAATGTCAGATCAGGTTTCGGGCGGTCGGCGCCAGCGGATCGCCCCGTTGGCGGTCGTCCCGGCAAAACGGCGAAAACAACCCCATGCATAGTAGCCGCCGACGGGTGGCGCCAGGCGCAGCGGATTTTGCGAAATCATTGAGACGTCGAGGTAAATCGGCGGACTGACGCCATCCTGGCGCGGGGCCCCCTGTAAGACCCGGGACCCGGCGCTGGCGCGCACGATCTGACCCATGGTCGTCGTCCTCACGTCGGGCAAGCCGAACAGGCTCCGGCGTCGAGCTTCTATCTGGTTCGCGGCGCATAAGGGACATTGGCGCACGCGGCGTGGATAGCTTCTGAAGCCGAACCATCTCACTACCTTGACCCAAAACCATTTTGTATCTACAAAATAATCCGGTGAAAATCATATGGGACGAACCGAAGCGCCTCGCGAATCTTGACAAGCACGGGATGAATTTCGCCGATCTCAATGAGAGATTCTTCGATCGGGCATTCGTGTTGCCGGCGCGAGGAAAGCGCTATCGTGCAATCGGCGTGAATATTCGCGGAGTGATTTGTGTCGTCTTTGCCGTTTACGGCAAGGAGGCCATCAGCATCATCAGCATGCGCCCTGCAAGCAAGGATGAGAGGAAGGCATATGAAGAAAACCGCCGCTAAGAAAAAGACGTCAAAGAAGCGCTACACAGCGAGCGATATGCGCGCAGTGAGTGACAATCCGGAATGGACGAAGGACGACTTCGCAAAGGCCCGCCCGTTCGACGAAGTTTTCCCGGGCATGCGCAAGGGGCGCGGCCCCAACAAGGCGCCGACAAAGAAAGCCGTTTCTCTCCGATTGAGTCCTGAAGTCGTTGAGCACTTCAAGCGCGGAGGGCCACGGTGGCAAAGCCGAATTGATGAAACCCTCGTGAAAATCGTGAGGCGTGACACGAAGGCGCGCGTCTAACCAAACCACTGCCTCCGCTCCTCACCCGATCGCAATCCGGCTGCCAATCGTGCGGCGTCTGCGTCGTGCGCTCGGGCCATTTTGCGCGAGGCTGGTCGCCGCCCGAACCGTCAGACCTTCCGATAGGTGACATGCCCCGTCGCGAACGGGATGCCGGCTCGCCCGGCGCTACCTCGCACGATGCAGGCTCGCTCGTCGATCGCGTAGAACCAATCGTCGAAATTCAGCTTGAAGGATTTGCCGCCGGCTTGCGGCGTGTCGCGGGTGTACTTCCAATGGAATGCGCAGCCGGCTTGCTCGCCTATGGCCTCGCCTTCAAGGCGATTTTCCAACCCGGTGTACTTGCCTCCGTCGCCTTTTCGTATCGTCCAATGCAGCGTGTCCGTGTGTCCATCATCGAACGTATAGGTCTCGATGAACACCACAGTATCAGTGTCCGCATCCAGTTCGCCGTGGCCTTCTATCGTTGCGCGCTTCAGTAATCCGCCAACCAGGCTCTCCAATACGGCCCAGCCTTCGAGCCGTCCGACGAAAAATCGCTCGGGAAGAAACAGCGGCGTTGTGGATCTGAAAGCCTCGATCGCCATCGGTAAGCCCATTCGGAAAGCGTCTAACCAAGTCGCTTGCACCGACGAGGTTCCTGATCAGTGCGGAAACATGCTCGGCTCGGTGCGCTCGACGATCCGCAGCACGCTCTTGCAGGCCGGACATTCATACGATCGAATTTCGTACCGCCCGGCGGCCGGTTCGCTTCGGACGAATGTGCGCGGCTGGTCGCACGGGGTGCAGCGTGGCCTTTCGAAGTATTGATTGCGGTTCATGGCAGAACCCAAATCGCAGCGTCAGGAAAAGAAAAGGAAACGTCCACCCGCAAAATATCGGGCGGCCACCGAGTCCAATATCAAGCGGCTGATCTCAGCCTCGGTGCAAGTATCGTATTCGCGACGCGAGCCTACAAACGGTTCGGTATCCGACGCTTCCTGTCGGAACACAGTGCGAGTGGCAGCTTGGCCACAGCATCGCGGTCATTTTCGGGCGGACGAACGTGTCTGATCTCAATCGCCGGATGATAGTTCAATTTTCAAAAAATCTACAATAATCAAATGCTTGCCTCCGCTTCGGAAGGCTGGGGCCGAGGTTTAGATCCTCTCGCTCCGACTGTTTTCAGCACGTTTTGCAAGAGGTCGGCAGAAACCGGTCCTCCGGGCGTTTCCTCCCCTTTCGGGGTAGGGCCTTAGGCGTGGCCCTTGATCTCGTAGTGACCTGGCACACACTTGTAGCGTTCGATGCGCCAGTTGACGTGATAAATCGGGTGCTCACCCATCCATTTTGCGAGTTCGGCCTGCGCGCCGACCGCACACTGCATGAGCGAGATTTCGGGCGTCATGTTGCTGTCGGTGACGATTTCCTCGACGCAACCGCCTGAGGCTGCTGCGCCAAGCCGGCAGAGCACGGCCACGACGGTAATAAACATGCATTTCACCTCTTTGGTTGTTACTCGCCATGAGGAGATGCAAGTGGAGTGCCACGCCCTGTGTCGATCGCGACACGATGGCTTGAAGACTCACCTCAGCTTTTCGCCCCATTTGATGATTCGGATTGTAAAAAAAATCCCCTCAATCCGAAGCCGGACAAATACGGGGAACCGGCTGCTATGAACCATCGTAAAGGCGGCGTCGCCGCTCGCCCGCTTCATCGCTGTGGTTGCAGCCGGTAGGTTTGAACGCGGTGAAGGCCGCAATCGTGGTCGTGCGCTCGAGCTGCGGGAGAAGCTGCTCACGCTGTGGAATGCGATCACCGCCGACAATCTTCCCGCCTGCAATGCGCCATGCGATGTCCATGCGGCGGAATAATTCGTCCGCCGACTTTTGCCGTCGTCGTGCCGCAGCGCCGGCCTGCTTTACCGCAGGCGCGGCGCTGCTACACTTTGCAGCGGCCCATGCATTGCCCGCGAAGGCCACCAAGACCAACAACCAGACCAATAGCGAGGGGCCGAGCCCATGAAGGACTTTTCCGGAAAGATCGCCGTCATCACCGGCGGGGGAACGGGGATGGGGCGCGAGCTCGCGCGCCAGCTCGTCGCCGAGGGCTGCAACGTCGCGATGTGCGATGTCTCGGAAGCCGCGATGGCCGAGACCAGGCGGCTGTGCGAGGTCGAGAAGCTGCCGCAGGGCCTGCGCGTCACAACCCATGTCGCCGACGTCGCGATCGAGGATCATCTCAAGCGCTTTCGTGACGAGCTTGCCGAGCAGCAGAAGACCGACAGGATCCATCTGTTGTTCAACAATGCCGGCATCGGCGGCGGTGGCAGCCTGTTCACCAACACGCGCGAGCAGTGGGAGCGCACCTTCAACATCTGCTGGGGCGGCGTCTATCTCGGCGTGCGCACCTTCCTGCCGATGCTGGTTGCGGCCGACGAGGCGCACATCATCAACACCGCGAGCGTCAACGGCTTCTGGGCCTCGATCGGCATGGGGCAGGCGCACACCGCCTACAGCTCGGCCAAATTCGCGGTGAAGGGGTTTACGGAGGCGCTGATCAACGATCTCCGCCTGCACGCGCCGCACGTCAAATGCTCGGTGGTGATGCCCGGTCACATCGGCACATCGATCGTCTCCAACTCGCGCAAGGTGCAGAGCGGCGACGGCTCAGAGCGCCTCAATGCCGACGAGGTCGCGCTGACCCGAAAGCGCATGGTCGCGGCCGGCGTGCCGGATGCCGACAAGATGTCGGACGAGGACGTCCAGGCGGCGTTCGCCGAGCGTGCTCGCAGCTTTCGCGAGGATGCACCGACCACGGCCGCGCAGGCCGCGAAGATCATCCTCGACGGCGTCAAGGCCGAGCGGTGGCGCATCCTGGTCGGCGAGGACGCCGTGCGCCTCGATCAGCGCGTGCGCGCCACGCCCGAAGAGGCCTATGAGCGCGCCTTCTACGAGGGCTTTGCCCGGGAGGTCGGTTGGCGGCTGGGGTGAGGCGAGGGGCGGTATTGCCAATTCGATGTCGTCCCTGCGAAGCCATGCCATTTTTGCAGGAGTGTCGTGTGTCCACGTTGTAGCCGTCATGCCCCGCGAAAGGCGAAAGCGGGCACCCAGTACGCCGCGGCCTCTCCATATACGTCACTGTCTCTGGAATACTTGTATGGGCTTGGTCAAGGATGAGTGGTTGTTAGATCATTTCAGATCATCTCCTTGTTCGAA
>NZ_JBANBA010000072.1:0-47443 GCF_059803475.1 Bradyrhizobium sp. UFLA05-89
GACAAAGCCCGCGCCAAACTCGGCCGCGCCTATCCAGCTGCCGCCAAAGAGTCAAAACCACTGTGATGAACCACTAGGGCTGGCCTATCTTTTCATCTCGCACGATCTCGGCGTGGTGCGTCACATCGCAGATGACGTGATGATCATGTATCTGGGAATCGCAGTCGAGCACGGAGCGAAAGAGCGCATCTTTGCGCGGCCGCTGCACCCCTATGCTCAGGCCTTGCTCGACGCGACGCCGGGCCTTGGCCGCAAACGCCAGCGTGTCGTGCCGAAGGGCGAGGTGCCTTCGCCGCTCGAACCACCAAAGGGCTGCGTCTTCTCGACCCGCTGTCCCCATGCGACCGACCTCTGCCGCTCGCAGCGTCCACCCTTGCGCCCGCTTGACGGCCGCCTCGTCGCCTGCCATTACGCCGAGCGCTTCCTGGAAGCTCACGCGGCTTAACGATCGGTCCGCAAAGGCATCTCACCAAACGGTGGTCGGTATTAGATTCGTTGCACGAAATACCTAGACTCGTAGGTGCTGCCGACTCTGACTGGAAGCGATGCGGGCCAAGCTTGAGCAGCCTCGGTCTTCTCCGCCTAAGTTGCAACACCGGTGCGCCAAAGCGGCGGTCCGGGAACTTTCGTGCCCGCGGGTGGTGTTACTGCGCCAGCAAACTGAATACGACAATTAGTGCCACCAGGCTCGCGAAAACCAGCAGCGTCAGGAAGGACTTTCGGGTCATCGGCCTCGTCGAGTGACGCGCAGCCGATAGGCCAGGCCGCTGTTTAGTCGGTCTCTGGGACCCCACGACTTTGCCCTCTGTCGTTGGCGTCCGAGCCTTTGGTTCGGGCGCCGTACCTACGCCTCCCATTGCGCTGTAATATGCGCTGTAGACCTCGCGAATAGCCAGCGCCGTGGACTCGGCCTCGCTCATCGTCTCGAGTCGGGTTCGATAGCTGGTCAGAAAGCTCTGGGCATTTGACGGCAGGTCATCGAAACCACCGAGCTTGGCCATCATGAGCCAAGTGGCGAAATCCGCCTCAGCCTTGGTTCGGGCTTTCTTGGCGATACTGGCGTTGGAGCTGGAGGACATGGTGGTCCGGTTGGTTCGCCCACCCAAGTTCGCCGGCGTTCATGGCTATCGTTGGACGGTTCGATTAGCTATTTCGGCTGACGGCAGGCGTCGCGCCCGGCGCACTGGCGCGCGAGGATTTGCCCTTGCCGCCGAAGGCCTCAAGCCAGCGCTGGACCAAATTAACGGGCGTGCCGGCCGGCCGATCTGCTCCTTTGTAAGATGTGTATCTTGAGCGGTCCAAAAAAGAGCTCGCTCCCAAACCCGGCATTAAACGGCTCGTGTCTGCAGCAAGGATGAGGCCGAACTGGGATGTCGTCCGCCTTCGATGCCGCTATCGGGGGCAACCCAGACGCAGCGTGGACATACCCAAGACGACGCAGATGCTTCTTGGCCAGCGCGGAGGCAAGGCGTTCGACGAGGATTTATGAGTCGCTGAATCAGATTTCGCAGTCGGCTGAATTCAAAGCCTTGCGCAAGCCACCAAACGCGTTGAGCCGACAGGGCTCGGTATCGCTGGCGGCCTTTGAACGCTGCAAAATGGCAGTTCGCCTGACAGCGGTTGCCCTTGGCTTCGACTTGGGTCGTGCAGCGGTTGCGACCTTCTTCGATTCTGGATTGTGCCGCCGACGGGCGACCGGCCTCGGAGGCTCCGAAGAACGGATACCGAGGTCATTCGGCGGGGCAATGCGTTCATCGACCAAAGCAGCCTGTGCTGGCACCTCGGCGTTCACAGCGGCAACTTCAAGGCGATCAGCTTTTGCCAACGCACTATGGGAATCGGAAATGTCTATGGCTGGCATAGCAATGGGCTGGACGACCGCTACTGCGCTCCGCGGTGGAGTTCTGAGCTCCATTGCTGACAGTACTCCTACACCCAGCAGGATAAGGAGGCCCAACGACGCCATTCTCAGCATGATGCGCCTCTAACCTGAGTTAGTGCCGGTGAAAAGTCTCCGTACCAATGAGGCAACTTGTCGGCGGCTGCCGACCCACGTACGGACTATTTGCCGACAGGGTTAACGTCGGCGGTGCTCCCAACGCGTACGGAGACCGCGGCTGCCATGTCGGTTTCCGGGAGTAGTCGGGACGTGGTTCGGGTCTTGGCAGAAGCTCCGTAGTGCCCCGAAGCCGCATGGCTGCTTTCGGTCCCGTTAGCGAGGCAGGAACCTCGTCCATAATGGTTTGATAGCGGGAGGAATAGGTAGGTGGGGACTCGGCCTATCAGGGACGTCCGATCGCGCGATGGACGGACGGTGATCGTCGTTTGCGCCGTCTTTGATCTAGATCAAGACTTGCGTTCGTTCGCGGCAAAGACTGAGCGATGACCCTCAGAGATCCGTCCGCGTCACTAGTATAAAGCGTCCGATACTCGCGCCCTACCAGATCGCAAAACCGGAATGCCGAAATTCACAAGCCGATCCGTCGTCCTGGCCGCGGCAATCATCGCCGTACTGAATACAAACACCCCGCCCGGGAACGCTCAGACGTTGAAGGCCATCCAAGAGCGCGGCACGCTCAATTGCGGCGTCGGGCAGGGATTGCTGGGCTTTTCGAGCCAGGACGACCAGAACAATTGGACTGGCCTGGATGTCGATATCTGCCGGGCAATCGCAGCTTCAGTCATTGGCGACCCGGCCAAGGTAACGTTCACGCCACTCGACGCTGCGACCCGCTTCCCTGCGCTGCAGTCGGGCAAGATCGACGTGCTGTCGCGCAATTCGACCTGGACGATGTCGCGCGAAACGTCGCTCGGTCTGATGTTCGCTGGCGTTGCCTACTACGACGGACAGGGCTTTCTGGTGCGTCGGGAGAGCGGTGTCGATACAGCCCTTCAGCTTAGCGGTAAGACGGTTTGCACGCAGACCGGCACAACGAGCGAACTCAACCTCGTGGACTATTTCCGTGCCAACGATATGTCGCTCAAAACCCTGGCTGTTGGTACTGCGGAAGAAAGTCGGAAAGCTTACGAAGACCGCAAATGCGACGTGCTGACTAGCGACGTTTCGCAGCTGTATGCCGAGCGGCTCAAGCTCGCGACACCCGACAGCCACGTTATCCTACCGGAAGTAATTTCGAAGGAGCCGCTGGGACCGGCCGTGCGGCAGGGTGACGACCAGTGGTTCAACTTGGTCAAGTGGACGCTTTATGCGTTGATCAACGCCGAGGAACTCGGCGTCAAGTCGGCAAATATCGACGACGCGTTGAAATCTTCTGATCCTAATGTCCGACGCCTAGTCGGAATTGAGGGTGAATTTGGCCAGCAACTAGGCCTTTCGAACGACTGGGCCGTGCGCGCCCTTCGCGCGACAGGCAACTACGGAGAAATTTATGAGAGAAACGTTGGGACTCAGTCCCCGCTCAGCATCCCGCGCGGGCTGAATGCACTTTGGACGAAGGGCGGCATCCAGTACGCGCCTCCGGTTAGATAGTTTCAGAGGCTACCCCATGGACGTGGACTATTACTCGTTGCTGACCAAGGCGGTGGAAGGCAAGGATGCTGCGGCGCGCGACGAGATCTACAGGGATGCCTACGGCCTCATTAGGAAATCGCGGCTGACGCGCGAGGCTGCTGCATCGCACGCGGCTGCACTTGAGGACGCCATCCGGCGGATTGAGGAACAGTTCGTCGCCGACGGAGCGATGTCTGCGGCTGAAATCAACGAGGTGTTATCGACGAACAGAAGCTGGAAGCCGATAGCCTACGGCACCGCCGCTCTCGTCGTCGTCATCGCCGCGGCAGCCTTGTTGTATGGATATGTCCCAAGCAAGGTCCCTGGCGTGGCCAGAACCGGAGTGACGGCATCATCGAAGGTGGCGCGCGTGGGCGACGACGTCGTCGTGACCGACCTGAAGCCCGGCGTCGATGGCGGCTCGACGGGCGAAGGTCTTCCGTTTGCTCTTCAGCGGCAAGTGGTCTTCTATCGAACCACTGTCGTTCCAGGTTCGATCGTGATCGACCGCGAAAACCGCTTCCTTTATCTGATCGATTCGAACAACTCGGCGCGCCGCTACGGCATCGGAGTCGCGCAGGAATGTCTCAGGGGAGGCAGTTTCTTCCATATCATCCACAAGATGGAATGGCCTGACTGGAGGACTTCAGGCGCGAGCACAGACGCGCCGCTTGCGTCGGCCGGCCAACCCGGCAGTCCGCTGGGGGCACGTGCCCTGTTGCTCGACAAACCTGGCCTGCTCATCCACGGCACGAATTCGCCGAAAACCATTGGCCATCTCGTCGCTTCCGGATGCATCCGGCTGGTTAACGACGATGTCGAGGACCTATACAGACGCGTTTCTCTGGAGACGCGAGTAGTGTTCGTCAGCTAGACTTGAGAATTTCGGAAGCTCCGCGAATTCCCTCCCGCTAGGCTTTCATCCTTTTGATCGCTGGCACATTGGTTGGCACAGGAACAGGCCTGGCAAAGCGATGGTCTGCTTTCAAGGTCTGAGCAGACTGCCATCGATAACATATCTCGCTTCCGTTTCCTGATCCTTTGAATTCAGTTGAGACACACGCGCAGCAGGTGGCAGAGAGCTTTTTGGCTTGCCTAGACGCATTCTGACCGCCAATTTGTAGGCGCATCTTCTTGGCGCGAGTTGCCAAGGGAGTATGAATGTCATCAAGATTGCCATATCGGCGCGCAACGCCCGTCGTGTCCTTCACTGTCGCGCAAGCGGCGGAGGCGCCGGACACTTAAAACTGCGATCAATAATGTTGCGTCTAAAACCGCAATCAATAATGTTGCGTCGAAGGAGCCGCATTCGGGACGCCGTCGACTGACGGGTTACGTCCGAAAAATTTCACTGATTCTTCAGCGTGCGAAGATTGATCACGTGCTTTCCCTGTCTCTGCCCAGAATCGCTTTGAACCCAAGTTTGACCAGTGCATTCACCAACGGGGGTGTGCATGCCTCACGATCCAAGGATTATCCGCGACGAGAGTAAGATCGAGCAACTTCGGGGTTCTATCCCGACTTGGATCAAGCGCCTGGAGCGACCGAAGACGCCGTGCATCGCGCCAGCGTTCGGGCCGTTGGAGGGCATCCGCGCGGTCGGCACTGGGCAGTTGATCGCTCAACCCTATATTGGCACCAAGCTCGCGGAGTTCGGCGCTGAAGTTATCCACATCGAGAAGCCGGGAGGCGACGTGTTTCGCTTTACCGCGCCGCAATTGCAGCGGGGGCCGCGCCCCCACGGCGGTGACGAGGCCGAAGTCACGAAGAACAAATTGTCGCTAGGGCTCGACTTCAAAAAGGCGCGCGGCATAGAGCTCTTAATGGCGCTATGGAAGATTTCCGACGTATGGATGGAATCCTCGGCACCTGGCACATGCGAACGCAACAGTATCACCAACGAGTTGGCGCTCGCGGTAAACCCGAGCCTCGTGATCGTGCGGGTCAGCACCTATGGTCAGTACGGAAAGCAAGACTATCTCGGGCGACCGGGTTATGACGCGATTGCGCAAGCCTATGGCGGCATGATGAACTTGACGGGTGACCCCGCCGGTCCGCCGCAGCGTGCGAAGTCCTATACCGGCGACTATGTGACCGCGCTCACCGGCTGGGCGGCGACGATGATGGCGCTCTGGGAGGTCAAGAAAACCGGGCGAGGTCAAGTCATCGATCTCGCGCAGTATGAAGCGGTGGCGCAGACCAACGGCAACACGCTGCCGATTTTTACCGGTGAGGGTACGGTCTACGGGCATACTGGCAACCGGCCGGCGGGTTTTCAACCCTACGACACTTTCAAATGCAGCGACGGCTGGGTCTTTATCGGGGCGCTCGGCGGTGCGATCTACAAGCGCGTGCCCAAATTCCTCGGTCTTGACCCGGTCGAATACAGCTACGACGAATGCTCGAAGGATGCTGCGGCGGTGAACTCCGAGAAGGGGCGCGAGGTCGACCGACGGCTGCGCGACTATTGTGCCGCACACACGGCGCTTGAGGTGGAGACCGCGCTGAACGCAGCCCAGATAGGTTGCGCTCGCGTGTTCAACGTACGCGACCAATACAGCGACGAGCACTACGCGGCTCGCGATATGACTGTGCCGGTGCTCGACCGGCAGTCGGGCGTGCCGATCCGAGTCTTCGGCGTCGTACCGAAGATGTCGCTGACACCAGGGCGTATTTGGCGCGGCGCGCCGTCGATCGGCGACGATACGACCGATATTCTGTCGATTATGCTGGGCCTATCGCACGCGGAGATCGATGGATTGTATGCCGACGGGGTAGTGCACCGCACAGATCCATTCACTGAGCCGCAGGTTGCTCCGGCCAATCCGTAGCAACGTGAAGCCTTGGGCGAAGCCTGGTGCCATTCTATGCCGTTCGCGTAGTCCGGTTCGGCATTCCTCCAGCCGCGAGGATCTCCGCGCTCAAGACCTCGATCGTCGTGCGATGTCGCATTGCCGTCTGCCGAATGAGCGCGAACGCCTCCGTCTCGGACATGTCGTGACCGCGCATGACCTGCAGAACGGCAGCGAACACAACCCGCCGGGACCTGATGCGATCCTCCAGCTTTTCGATGTGCGCGACTTGCTCCAGTCTTCGCTGCGCTGAATCGAACGCGATTACCAGGGCGGTGTAAAGCCCGGCAGAGCGGAGCGGCTTGACGAGAAAAGAGGCTGGTCGCAGATCGAGCAGCCACTTCAATCGACTGGGCGTTTCCGTTCCGATCAGCGCTATGATCGGGACGCTGCCCTTCCACAGGGTGGCGTGGTCAGACTTGATGGGAATGCTGTCTGCATCCAACAGGATGACGTCGAAAGGCTGGATTGGCGGCGGCTCGGCCGGATCATGCTCGGAAATGGTCATGCCGAGGCGGCTGAGCTGGCGACGCACGATCGGGATTTCGCGCTCATCTTTCATCACCATGAGAGCGCGACGGCCGCGGACGGAAAAGGGGGATGGTCTGGTCATTTCACGATACGCAAATGGTTCGAACGCTTGGCTATCGCATCATTGCTCTTTCCCGACCTCCTGCCGAACGCGCTCAGGTCCAGGTTAGAAAGATACGGATCCGGACGTTCAGGCGCATCGGCTTCCCAGAAGATACTGAACTGACATCCAGGCATTGAGCGTGCCAGCCTTGGCGTGAGAAAGCAGTGATTGTTGTCGGGATCCACCCAAACCGGACCCTGCGGGGAATCGTAGCGATGATTTGCCGCGGCGCGCCGCACGGCGCCGACCTCCGCCGAACCCGCGCGGCGGATGGCGCGGGCAAGCAGCATGACGCAGACATAAGTGGACTGTCCATCGACCGAGAGGCTGCTGTCTTCGCCATGACGAGCCTTCCATCGCGCCACAAAGCTGCAATTTTCGGCGCCCTCGATGCTCTCGAAATATGCTGATGAGGTAATGCACCCGACCGAGGCCGCTGATCCGATCAGCTTGAGTTCGGGCTCGCACAGGCTGCAGCTCAGCATCGGGATCGAGAGGCCGGCACGCGTCGCCGCCGCATGGAGGACACGCATGAACGCGTAGCTGGATTCACCGACCAGCGTATTGAACACGACGGGCGGTCTTCGGTCGATGATCTCCGTGACGATGTGGTCCACTGCGATCTCGCCGAGTTCGAGCAGGCGTTCGGCAAGGATGCGGCCGCCGGCGCTGGTCACGATTTCGCGGATGACGCGGTTCATTTCCCAGGTCCAGATATAGTTCGACCCGATGCAGAATACGTCGGCGGAGATGTGGTCGAGCATGTGGCGCACCAGCGGCACGACATGCTGGTTGGGCGCGGCGCCGACATAGATGACGTTGTCGCTGCTTTCGAATCCTTCGTAGCGGGCCGGATGCCAGAGCAGCCGCTCGGTCCGTTCGACGATCGGAATTACCTGCTTGCGTGAGGCCGATGTGTAACAACCGACGATATGCCCGACATGCTCCTCATGAATGAGATCGGCGCACGCAGTGTGATACTCGGCGACGACTCCGCAGGGATCGCGGAGGTGCGGCGTGAACGTGAAATCGAAGGCGTCGCTCTGGTTGATCTCGTCGACCGCCATCATTGCGCTTTTGCGCATTTCGCCCGCCATCATGGCATAGGGTCCCGACTGGGAGAATACGAGGCCGAGAGGGATGGACGGCTTGCTCATGGAGAAACCAGGGCGCTGTTCGGCAACAATCTCGTCGCAAGAAACTAGGCCTTGCTTCCTTGCATCGTCAATCAGCACTGCACGCCATTGATGCGACCAGCATAAAAAACGTGCTGGCCTCGCATTGACAAGGCCAGCGGCGCTAAGACACAATGACTGCTACGTGAATGCGTGCATTGCGAAAGAGTTCTCGCGCAGCCGATGACGTCTGAGTGACGACTCCAAGTTTCGATCTGCACCGTAACCTACGCGACCATTGATAGCATCGGCACTGTTGCCATTCGAGGCCCTTCTCGGGCCGCGGGTGGCTTTTTTCATTTTGTCTCCCCGACCCGAAGGGTGGAGTATGGCCGTTCGCCTTCCGACGCTGGAGCAGATCGAGGATCTCGGCGCCGACTTTGGCCTCGTCCTCACCACTGACGAGATCACTGCATTTCAGCAGGCTTTCAAGGGACCGTTGGCTTCCTATGGCCGGCTGGACGAGCTGGTGCCTCCGGCGCTGGCGCCGATTGCGCCGCGCTCGCCGGGCTATCGGCCTGCGGCGTCTGAAAATCCTTACGGCGCCTGGTATTGGAAGACGAACATCCGTACCGGCGCAGAGGGGTTGTTGAGCGGCAAAAAGATCGCGATCAAGGACAATATCTGCGTCGCCGGCGTGCCGATGATGAACGGCTCGGCGTTGCTCGAAGGCTATGTTCCCGAACTCGACGCCACGGTCGTGACGCGGATTCTCGACGCCGGTGGCACGATCGCCGGCAAGGCTGCGTGCGAGGATCTCTGCTTTTCAGGCGCGAGCCATACCTGCGCCGGCGGCGTGATCCGTAACCCGCACAATCCTGCGCACAGCGCCGGCGGCTCCTCTGGCGGCAGTGCCGCGCTGGTGGCATCGGGTGAGGTGCCGATGGCGCTCGGCGGCGACCAGGGCGGTTCGATCAGGACGCCGTCAAGCTGGTGCGGCGTTTACGGTCTGAAGCCGACCTGGGGCCTGGTGCCGACCACCGGCTCGATGCCGATCAGCTACTCGGTGGATCATTGCGGCCCGATGTGCGCTTCGGTCGAAGACGTCGCTCGCCTGCTGACGGTCATCGCCGGTCATGACGGCTGGGATACACGGACCATTGCCGCGCGCACCGGCGACTATATGGCGGCGCTCGGCAATCCCGCGAGGGGGCTGCGCATCGGCGTCCTGCGCGAGGGGTTTGGCCATTCCGAGAGCGATCCGGCGGTCAACGAGAAGGTGCGACAAACCATTGCGGCGCTAGGCAAAGCCGGCATCGCAAGCGAAGAAGTCTCCGTGCCCTGGCATCTCGATGGACCGCATGTCTGGAGCGGCGTCATTCTGGAAGGCGCCGCCGAGATGATGCTGAAGGGTTACGGCGTCGGCAACAACGTCCAGGGCTATTATCCGGTCTCGATGCAGGAGGCGCTTGCGCGCGGCATGGGAACACGGATCAATGACGTGTCGCCGACGGTGAAGCTGGTGCTGATGCTCGGCGAATATATGCACCGCCACTATCACGGGCGCTATCATTCCAAGGCGCAAAATCTCCGGCCTTTGCTGCATCGGGCCTACGATGACGCGCTGCAAAAATTCGACGCCCTGGCGATGCCGACGATTCCATTTACTGCGACGCCGATCCCGCCGCCCGATGCGCCGCTCAACACCGTGATCGACGTCGCCCTCAACATGCAGGCCAACACCTGCTCGTTCGACGTTTCCGGACATCCTGCCTTCACCGTGCCATGCGGCCGCGTCAATGGTTTGCCGGTCGGCCTGATGCTGGTCGGGCGCCACTTCGAGGAAGCGACGCTGATACGGCTGGCGCGGGCGATCGAAGCCGCCGGAGAGTGGAAATTAAACTGAACCAGGCAAATCCGGCGTTGGCGTGCTTGCATGCCGATTGCCTCCGAGGATTGCGCAATGATCGACGAAACCTGGCTGGAGACCTCCATCATGGCAAAGCGCGGCCTCGCCAAGGGCCGGGCGGGACGACGCCACGAGCTCACGATCGAAAAGCAGGGGCCTTTCCATTACGTTTACGGTCCTTACGCAAAGCCGGCGCTGACGATCGATCCCGGCGATGTCGTCGCCGTCGAGACCGAAGATGCCTTTGGCGGCGTCATCACCAGCGAGAAGGACAGTCCGACCGCAAAGCTGCGGTTTCCCTTCCTCAATCCTCAATGCGGCCCGATTGCCGTCAACGGCATCGGGAAGGGCGATTGCCTGGCCGTGCATATTCATGCGGTGGAGACCCGCGGCGCGCAGCCGGCCGGCAAGACCTGCATCATTCCGGAATTTGGCGGCCTTGTCGGAACTGCCTCAACCGCATTGCTCAATCCGCCCTTGCCGGAGCGGGTAAGGGTCATGCACGTCGACAAGGACGGCGTGCGCTGGAGCGACAAGATCACGCTGCCCTATCAACCGTTCATCGGCACCATCGGGATATCGCCCGAGATCGAGGCAATCTCGTCGCTGCAGCCGGACTATCACGGCGGCAATATGGACCTGCCCGATGTCGCTCCGGGCGTTATCCTGTACTTCCCGGTGCATGTCAAAGGTGGTCTTCTCTATGTCGGCGATTGCCACGCCACCCAGGGAGACGGCGAATTGTCGGGCGTCGCGATCGAGCAGCGCGCCACCGTCACGATGCAGATCGACGTCATCAAGGACTGGAGCTTTGCGTGGCCGCGGCTCGAGACCCGGGAGTTCCTCATGACCATCGGCAGCGCCCGACCGCTCGAGGATGCGGCGCGCATCGCCTATCGCGAGTTGGTTCGCTGGATGAGCGCCGACTACGGCTTCGACGAGATCGACGCCTACATGCTGCTCAGCCAGGCCGGACGCATCCGGCTCGGCAACATGGTCGACCCGAAATACACGATGGGGGCCTCAATTCTGAAAAGATACCTGACTTCATGAAACAGCGGCAACCGCGAGGAGGACTAGGGCTATGAGGTTCAATCGCAGAACGTTCTTGCAGGGTACGGCGGCCACCGCTGCCGCCGGGATGTTTTCCTCCAGCGCTTGGGCGGAAGATCCGATCAACGTCGCCAGCATTCACGATCTCTCCGGCGGCCTCGACATCTACGGCAAGCCGATGGTCGACGCGATGACTCTTGCCATCGAGGAGGCCAACGCAACGGGTGGTCTCTTGAGCCGGCCGCTCAAGCTGATCAACTACGACACCCAGTCGAACATGCAGCTCTACACGCAGTTCGCGCAGCAGGCGGCCCTGAAGGACAAGGTCGCGGTCGTCCATGGCGGCATCACCTCGGCCTCGCGCGAGGTGATCCGGCCCGTGCTCGACAAGTTCAAGACGCTCTATTTCTACAACACCCAGTACGAAGGTGGCGTCTGCGATCGCAATCAATTCGATACCGGCGTGACCCCGGCGCAGACGGTGGAAAAGCTGGTGCCCTATGCCATGAAGAAATGGGGCAAGAAGGTTTACGTGATCGCGGCGGACTACAATTACGGCCAGATCACCTCGCAATGGGTGAAGAAATACGTTACCGAGAACGGCGGCGAGGTCCCCGCGATCGACTTCTTCCCGCTCGACGTCACCAATTTCGGCCCGACCATCTCCAAGATCCAGGCAGCGAAGCCGGATTTCGTCTGGTCGGCGCTGGTCGGCGGCGCGCACATCTCGTTCTATCGTCAGTGGGCGGCTGCCGGCATGCGCAAGAGCATTCCAATGGCGTCGACCACTTTTGCGGTCGGGAATGAACACATCGTGCTGTCGCCCGATGAATGCAATGGCATGCTGATCTGCTACAATTATTTCCAGGACCTGAAGAACCCGGTCAACGAGAAGTTCGTCGCAAGCTTCCTCAAGCGCTTCGGCGCCGACTATCCCAACATCACCGAGCTCGCGATGGGAACCTATCAGGGGTTCCGGCTGTGGGCGGAAGCGGTGAAGAAAGCCGGGAGTATCGACCGGATGAAGGTCATCGAAGCCCTCGAAACCGGCATCAGCATCGACGCACCGTCAGGCAAGGTCACGATCGATCCGCCGACGCATCATTGCGTGCTCGACGTCCACATCGCCGAGGTCGCCGACAAGAAGCTCAAGGTGCTGGAGGATTTCGCCCAGCAGAAGCCGGCCGATACCGCCGCGGTCTGCGATCTCATCAAGAATCCGACCGACAACCAGCAATATGTGATCAAGATTTGAGAGCGGATTGAGAAAGGTGAACGTGGACCTCGTTGCTCTCCTGGCAATCCAAGTCCTCTACGCGATCGCCAGCCTTGCGCTGATCAGCGTCGGGCTGGCGATCATCTTCGGCATGATGCGCGTCATCAATCTCGCGCATGGTGAGTTCCTGATGCTCGGCGGCTATGCGGCCATCGTCGCGACCAGCCACGGCATCAGCATCTGGGTAGCGATGCTGGTCGTGGCGCCCATCGTGGTGGGCCTCATCGGCGTCATCGTCGAGCGGACCATCATCCGCTTTCTCTATGGCCGCATGATCGACACCATGCTGGCGACCTGGGGTCTCAGCCTGTTCCTCGTCGGGCTGACCACGGCGATCTTCGGCAACACCACTGTGGGCATCTCGGCGCCGCTCGGCAGCTTCCAGATCGGCGCCTACCGCACCAGCGTCTACACGCTGTTCGTGATTGCGGTCGCGGCGGTGGTGCTGGCTGCGATCTTCGCCTTGATGCGCTGGACGCGGTTTGGCCTGATCGCCCGCGGAACGATGCAGAATGCCAACATGGCGGCAGCGCTGGGCGTCAATCCGCCGCGCGTCTAC
The DNA here is from genome assembly GCF_059803475.1 of Bradyrhizobium sp. UFLA05-89. Lineage (NCBI taxonomy): Bacteria > Pseudomonadati > Pseudomonadota > Alphaproteobacteria > Hyphomicrobiales > Nitrobacteraceae > Bradyrhizobium > Bradyrhizobium sp. UFLA05-89. Next base: position 12,910 of record NZ_JBANBA010000072.1, read on the forward strand.
GCCGTCACTTTCGGCATCGGCGCCGCGCTGTCGGGCCTCGCCGGCGCGGTGCTGGCGCCGGTCTCCGGGGTGTTTCCCACCATCGGCGTCGCCTATGTCGCCAAATCCTTCATCACGGTGATCGGCGGCGGCGCTGCGATACTCAGCGGCACGGTGTCGGCATCGGCGCTGTTCGGGACCATCAACCAGATCGCGACCTTCGTCACCACGCCAGTGTTCGGTGAGGTCGCGTTGCTCGCGGCCGCTGTCATCCTGATCCGCCTGCTGCCGCAAGGGATCACCGGCCGCTTCTTCCGGAGAGGCCTGTGAACGCACGCGTGCTAAATCTTGTTGGCATCGGCCTCGTCGGCGCGGTCGGCGTTGCATTCCTGGTGCTGGTACCGCGCTTCTTCGAGCTCGACGTCGTGCTCGAGCTCACGGTCTACATGATCATGGCAATCCTGGCGCTGAGCCTCGCTCTGATCTGGGGTTATGGCGGCATACTTTGTTTCGGCCAGTCGGCGTTCTTCGGGCTCGGCGCGTATACCTATGCGATCGCGATGTTCAACATCGGAGAGAGCACGGTCCCGCTTCTGCTAGCCGTCGCCGTGCCGGCGGTCTTTGCGGCGCTGCTCGGCTATTTCATGTTCTATGGACGCATCAGCGATGTGTATCTCGGCGTCATCACGCTGACAGTGACGCTGATCCTGTTCAACTCCATCAACTCGACGGCGGGACCGGAATTCCATATCGGCTCGGCACGGCTCGGCGGCTTCAACGGCATACCCGGCATCCCACCGTTGAATTTCCCTGGCAACAAGGCTGCGCTGATCGATCTCGAAGGCATGTTCTATCTGGCGACCGCCGCGCTGCTCGCGACCTATTTTGGATTGCGCCTGCTGCTGGCGAGCCGGTTCGGCCGCATCATCGTCGGCATCCGGGAGAACGAACGGCGCGCCGAGCTGCTTGGCTATGATCCGCGCGCCTACAAGCTTGCGACGTTCACCATTGGTGGTGCACTGGCCGGATTTGCCGGCTGCCTGTTCGCCAATTGGGGCAACTTCGTCAGTCCGACGATCTTCGGTCTCGCCCAGTCGGCGCAAATCATCATCTGGGTCATCGTCGGCGGGCGCGGCACGCTGATCGGGCCGATCGTCGGCTGCATCGGTATTCAATGGCTTACCACCGCGCTCGGCGCCAATCAACCGAGTGGCGGTTCGGACCTGTGGGCCAAGATCTTCGCCAACGCGCCGCTGATCTTTGGAGTCATCTTGATTGCCTTCGTGCTTCTGGTGCCCAAGGGGCTCGTGCCGACGCTGGGCGATATCGGCCAATCGCTGCTCGCCTCGCGTGGCAAGGGAGCCAAGCGGCTCCAGCCCAAGCGGGCGGAGGAGGGCTGATGGCTGCACCGCTGCTTCAGACCCTGGACCTCAGCATGCATTTCGGCGGCGTTCGCGCCGTGCGCCAGGTCAATTTCTCGTTGGCCGAAGGCGAGCTGCGCTGCCTGATCGGTCCCAACGGCGCAGGCAAGAGCACGTTTTTCAAGATGCTGACCGGACAACTGGAGCCGACCCATGGCCAGGTGTTGTTCCGCGGCAAGGACATTTCGCACGCGCACGCCCACGACATCGGCCGGCTCGGCATCGGCATCAAGACCCAGGTTCCGAGCGTCTTCGACGGCCTGTCGGTACGGGAAAATATCTGGCTGGCGACAAACCGCCTTCATTCCGGCGATAAGGCGAGGCGCGTTGTCGACGAGATGCTGGCGCGGGTCGGCTTGACCGAAGCCGCCGAACGTCTGGTGGGGCAGCTGGCCCATGGACAGCGGCAATGGGTCGAACTCGGGCTCGTGCTGGCAACCGATCCCGATTTGATCCTGCTCGACGAGCCCGCGGCCGGCATGACCCACGAGGAGGTCAACAAGACGGCCGAATTGGTGCGCGAGATCAACCGTACCAAGGCGTTGATCGTCGTCGAGCACGACATGCAGTTCATCCGCATGATCGCCAAGCAGGTCACGGTCTTCAACCAGGGCAGCGTGCTGGTCGAAGATAGCCTTGAAAACATCATGCGCAATCCGCAGGTGCGCGACATCTATCTGGGCAAGCAGGCAGCCGCATGATGCTCGATGTACAGGGACTGCGAACGGGGTACGGCCGGATTCCGATCCTCAACGGGGTGAGCTTCTCCGTCAATGAGGGCGAATTCATCGGCATTCTGGGCCACAATGGCATGGGCAAGACCACGCTCTTGAAGGCGTTGATGGGATTTTTGCCGGCGACCAGCGGTCGTGTGATGTTCGGCCATGACGACGTCACGGCGATCGAACCCTACCGGCGTGCGCGGCTCGGCCTCGGCTACGTGCCGCAGGGCCGAGAGATCTTCCCCGGGCTTACCGTCTACGAGAATCTGCGCATGGGCTGCAGCACGCAGGACGGCGTGGAAGAAGACATCATCGCGACCGTGCTGGAGGAGTTTCCCCGCCTGAAGGCGTTGCTCGATCGCCCCGGCGGAGCGCTGTCGGGCGGCGAGCAGCAATTGCTGACGATCGCGCGCTGCCTTTGCGGCGACCCGCGGCTGATCCTGCTCGACGAGCCGACGGAAGGCATTCAGCCCTCGATCATCGACGAGATCGTTCATACCCTGCAACGGCTGCGAGCCAGGAGCGGGCTCACCATGATCCTGGTCGAGCAGAATCTGGACTTCATTGCTTCGCTGTCGCAGCGGATCCTGATTATCCAGAAGGGCGCGATTACCCGGGAAGTGTCACCGGGCGAGCTCGGCGACGCAAGCCTCGTCGGAGAATTTGTCGGTATCGCAACGTAGGCCCGCCGCACGCGGGCATGATCAGAGGGAGACCCAAGCCATGGTAGTCAGGAGACCCACACTTGATCAGCTGCGCAGCGTCGCCGAGGACCTCGGCATGCACATGGGGGATGCAGAGCTCAAATCCTACGACGCGCTGATGCAGGCGAACTACGCCGCCTACGATGCGGTCGATGCCATGCCGGACTATGTTCCGGCGGTGAAATATCCGCGCACGCCCGGCTATCGCCCCGCGGGCGAGGAGAACAAGTTCAACGCCTGGTACGTCAAGACCGAAATCAAGGGCGCCCCGAATGGTAAGCTCGCCGGCAAGAAGATCGCGCTCAAGGACAACATCTCGCTCGCCGGCGTCCCGATGATGAACGGCGCATCGACGCTGGAGGGCTATATCCCCGATACGGATGCCACCATCGTCACCCGCATGCTCGACGCCGGCGGCACCATCGTTGGCAAGGTGCACTGCGAATATTTCTGCTTCTCCGGTGGCAGCCACACGTGTGCAGCTGGACCGGTGCACAATCCGCACAAGATGGGATACTCCGCTGGCGGTTCATCCTCAGGCAGCGCAGTGGTGGTGGCGACCGGTGAGGCCGATATGGCGATCGGCGGCGATCAGGGCGGCTCGATCCGCATTCCGGCCGCCTTCAGCGGCATTTACGGCATGAAGGCGACCTATGGCCTCGTGCCCTATACGGGCGTGATGCCGATCGAGCTCACGATCGACCACACCGGCCCGATGACGGCCAACGTGCGCGACAACGCGGTGCTGCTGGAGGTGCTGGCAGGGCCCGATGGACTTGATCCGAGGCAGGGCGCTCTGAAGGTCGGAAAGTACAGCGACGAGATCGAAGGCGGCGTCAGGGGATTGCGTATCGGCATCGTAAGGGAAGGATTTGGGCATCCAAGTTCGGAGCCAGACGTCGACGCCAAGGTCAAGGCGGGCGCCGACTTGTTCCGAAAGCTCGGCGCCACCGTTGAGGAAATCTCGATACCGATGCACCTCGCTGCGCCGGCGATCTGGCTGCCGATCGCCGCCGAAGGCGCCACCGAGTTCATGATGAAGGGCAACGGCATGGGGACGAACTGGCGTGGTCTCTACAACACTACGCTGCTGGACGCCCACTCCGCCTGGAAGCATCGCGCCGACGAATTGTCCGACAGCCTCAAGATCACGATGCTGCTCGGGCAATATTTCACCAAGCACTATCGCGGCCATTTCTACGCTAAGGCGCAGAATTTGAACCGCAAGCTGCGCGCAACCTATGACGAGGCGCTGGCCAAATACGATCTGCTGCTGATGCCGACCCTGCCGATGAAGGCGACGCCGCTACCGCCCGCAGACGCGCCCCGCGAGCTCTACATCCAGCGCGCGTTCGAAATGGTTCCCAATACTGCGCCGTTCAACGCCAGCGGACATCCGGCGATGAGCCTTCCCTGCGGCATGAGCAACGGTCTGCCGATCGGTCTGATGTTGATCGGCAAATATTTTGACGAGCCGACGATCTATCGCGCCGCCGCCGCGTTCGAAGGCGCCGGCGACTGGAAGAAGATGTAACCGCACCGGGGCGGCCTGCCGGCATGCGAGCAGGCCGCCGCACCAGCAACGGAGGCGACCATGGATCTCGGATTGAATGGAAAGAGCGCGCTCGTAACCGGCGGCAGCAAGGGCATTGGGCTTGCGATCGCCGAGCTATTTGCGGCCGAGGGCGCCAACGTCGCGATCTGCGCCCGCAATGCCGACGAGGTTGGCAACGTCGTGAAGAGCCTCTCGGCGAAGGGCGTCAAATCGTGGGGCAGGGCGGTCGATGTCGCCGATCCGGTCGCGTTGAAGGGCTGGATCGATGGGGCCGCCGCCGAACTCGGTGGCATCGATACCATCGTCTGCAATGTGAGCGCGCTGGCGGTCGGCGACACGCCCGAGACCTGGGAGAAATCGTTCCGCACCGACATGATGCACACCGTCAATTCCGTCGCGGCCGCGCTGCCCTATCTGGAAAAGTCGAAATCCGCGTCGATCATCATCGTCTCGAGCGTGTCGGGCTTCGAAGTCGATTTCGCCGCCGGGTCGTACGGCGCCTTCAAGGCGGCCCTGATCCACTATGCCAAGGGTCTCAGCAATCAGCTGATCGCCAAGGGAATCCGCGTTAACGCAGTGTCGCCAGGCAACACCTACTTCGAAGGGGGCATTTGGCAGAATATCGAGCGCGGCATGCCTGATCTCTACAAGACTGCAATGTCGCTCAATCCAACCGGGCGTATGGGCACGCCGCAAGAAGTCGCTTCCGGCGTGGTGTTTCTTGCGAGCCCGGTAGCATCTCGCATCTCCGGCACCAACCTCATCATCGATGGTGCACTCACAAAGGCTGTCTAATGAGCTGCCCACCGGCTGCTGTTGCAGTTCGACGGCACGAAGGCGTGGGTTGCGCCATGCGCAGAGGGTGGTGGTCTTGAGCTATGAGGAATGGCGGCGACTGTCCCAGGTCCCCAGCTTCGGGCGCCTGCTGATGTCGGCCCCCGTGAGGGCAGGCGATCTGCCGGCGCGCAATCGCGCAAAGGTCAGCGCAGGTTGAAGCAAGTTCGGTTGCCCGCCGAAGTCTTACTCCCGCGCTATCTTCTCAAACCTCTTCACCAGCCGCTCCCGCTTCAGCCGCGACAGCCGCTGGATCCAGAACATCCCGTCGAGCTGATCGATCTCGTGCTGATGACACACGGCACGCAGGGAGTCCGACTCTTCGGTCTGCGTGTTGCCGTCGAGATCCTGATAGCTGATCCGCACGCGGGCGTGGCGCTGGACCTCGTCGTTGACGCCAGGCATCGAGACGCTGCCTTCGCGGTGCAGGATCATCTCGGGTGAAGCCCACTCGATCTCGGGATTGACGTAAGTCCGCGCGCCGTCCTTGGCGTCGAGCTCGAGCACTACGACGCGCAAGGGGATGCCGATATGCGGCGCCGTGATGCCGATGCCGGGCGCGGCGCGCATCGTCTCGAGCAGATCCTGTGCAAGCTCCCGCAACGCGTCGTCGAACACGGTCACGGGCCGCGCCGGGGTCGCAAGCCGGCGGTCGGGATAGCGGACGATCGGGCGGATGGTCATGATCTCCTGACGGTGCGGGTTCCGAAGTGATGCCGTCAAGCGCTGCTCGCACCGTTGCGCTTGCGGACTCCGCGGGCGTTCGTTCCGCCTTGGGGTTTATCGGCTCCACGGTATTTGACGTGCTCGATGAACGCGCGCAGTTTTGGCAACGCCTGACGTTTCCCCGGGTAGTACAGAAAGACGCCTGGCCCGGTGACGGCATAGGGCGTCAGCAGCGCTTGCAACCGGCCATCGGCAATCGGCGCTCTCGCGAGCGGGCCGGGCACCTGTGCGAGCCCGACGCCCTGGATCGCGGCGCCGAGCAGCGTGACATAGTCGTGCCCGATGAGCGGCCCCGATACGATCGCCTCGATCGCCTTGTTGCCGTCAACGAACGGCCAGGGCGCGATCGATCCGTTCGCGCGGCGCAGGCGGAGGCACGCGTGCTCGCGAAGATCATCTACTGCCGCCGGTTTCTTTCGCCCGCGCAAATAATCGGGGCTGCCGACGACCATGAACGGGAACGGCTGTGTCAGCCGCACCGCGATCATGTCGGGCGCGATGAGCTGGCCGAGTCGGATGCCGGCATCGAATCCTCCAGCGGCAAGATCGACCATCTCCTCGCTGGCGGCGATCTCCACCTCTATCTCGGGATAGGCGCGGCAGAACGCGGCGATCACCGGCTCCAGGATCAGCGGCACGACCGAGCGGGGAACGGCGAGGCGGAGCAGCCCGGCCGGCCGCTGTCCAAGGTCGCGCGCAGCTTCGCTCGCGGCAATCAGCTCCGCGAAGGCAGGCTTTGCGCGCGACAGGAAACGCTTGCCGGCCTCGGTCAAGCCGACACTGCGCGTCGTGCGGATGAACAGCGCAGCGCCAATACGCGCTTCGAGGGTGCGCACCGCTTGGCTGACCGCCGACGGCGTCACGGCGAGTTCGGCGGCGGCGCGGCGAAAATTGCGGTGCTGGGCCACGGCGAGGAAGGCCTCGACGCCGTCGAGTGCACTCTGCCTGATTGTGAAGTTCTGCTTCATGGCCTGTCGAGATTATCGCGGATAGTTGCTGGCCGGAAGAGGCCCTATCTATGCGCCGAGACCTGAAGCTTTCATGGAGTCCTGCAAATGACCGATGTCATCGACGGCGTGCGTGACCACTATGCGGCGAACGGCCTGACCGGGCGGCTGAAAGCTGCGCTCTCGGCCTTTGGGCCGGAGGATCAGCGGCTCGCGCCCCAGCAACTCGCGGCTCTCGACCAGTTCCACACCCGCGGCCTCGCGGCGACCGACGACCTTGCCAGGCTCGCCGGGGTCACCGCGGACACGTTGGTTCTCGATGTCGGCTCGGGTGTTGGCGGGCCGGCACGCTTTCTCGCGTCGACCCATGGCTGCCGGGTGACTGGCGTCGATCTCAGCGATCCCTTCGTCGAAGCCGCGCGCTACCTGACCGCGCGCACGGGCTTGAGCGAGCGTGTGACGTTCGAGACGGCAAGCGCGTTCGCGCTGCCGTTCGACAACGGTCGCTTTGGCTCCAGCATGTCGCCATGAACATTCCGGACCGGGCACGACTCTATCGTGAAATCCGGCGCGTGCTGAAGGTGGGCGACAGATTTGCGACCTACGACGTCGTCTTGGCCGGCGGCGAGCCGCTTTATCCGGTGCCGTGGGCGCGAACGCCGGCGACGAGCTTTCTGCTGTCGGCCGCAGCCACGCGCGAGGCGGTCGAGGCAGCCGGCTTTCGCACGCTGGTCTTTCAGGACGACAGCGAGGCCGCCAAGGCCTGGGTCACCCAGCTTCGCGCGTCCGGACCGCAGCCGTCACCCAATCTCGGCGTGGTGATGGGGCCGGACTTTGCCCAGCTCTCGGCCAATCTCGGACGAAATCTCCTGGAGGGCCGGCTCGGCATTCTGACCGCGGTGTTCGAAGCCGCATCCACCGCCGTCTGAGGAGACACCAGATGTCGACCGCAACCATCTTCCAGATTCATCTCGTTCTCGGCTACGTCCCGTGGCTGCTCTGCTTCTTTGCGTACGGCTGGCCCTGGCTCAAATCGATGGAGCCGGTCGAGGCGCAGCGCGTCATCGCCACTCTGCACAGCTTCCGCTTCTTCGGGCTGGTCTTCCTGATCCCCGGCGTGGTCGGGCCGAATCTGCCCGCCGGCTTCGCCAGCTTCGCCGCCTATTTCGACTTCGTGACCGGACTTCTGGCGATGCTGGCGCTTCTCACGGTGCGGGTGCAGCCCCTGTTCTGGTTGTTCGTCGTCGCGTTCAATCTCCTGGGGGCAGGCGATATCCTCGTCGACTATTATCACGGCAATCAACTTGGCCTTGCGCCGCTTGCGGGAGAGCTGGGCGCTGTCTACGCGATCCCGATCATCTATGTGCCCCTGCTCATGATCACGCACGTGGCCGCGTTCTATCTGATGGCGCGTTCTCGCGGGCCGCTGGCGGTGCTTCAGGGTGATGCCGCAAGAGCGAGTTGAGTGCTCGCTGGCCCGAATGCCATTCCGGCACCTTCGGCACGGCGGCATCGCGCGAGGGCAATAGGCGGTAGCAGGCGCGCGGGTCAGCCGACCTCTATGTTCATCTCCGCGATCAGCCGCTCGCGCCCCGCCAGGGAGTTCAACGCCTTGTCACCCAATTCTCTCGCGACGAGGTTGAGCAGCGCCTCACAGAAGACGACATAGGCGCCCATGCTGTTCGAATAGAAGCTGCTGGCGTGGGGGATGAAAAAGGCATGCTCGGCGGGAGGAACGAGCGGTGACGAGCGGGAATCCGTAATCGCCATGACCGTCTGGCCGTTCGACGCCGCGACCCGGGCCACCTCCGCGACGCTGCGCGTATAGGGCGCGCAGCTGGCGACGATGACGACGTCGCCCCGGTCGAGCTGTGACAATGCCTCGGCGACGCCGAGGCGCGGCGCGTCGAGCAGCGCGACGTCCGAGCGCACCATTCCCAGGCAATAGGTGAGAAAGCTCGCCAGCGAATGGAATTGGCGAACGCCATGGACACGAATACGGCGGGCGCTCGCCAGGAGCCTCACAGCCCCTTGCAGAGCGGCTCCGTCCAGCTGTCCGAGAAATCCGTCGACATTTGCTGCCGTCTCCCGGGCCAGCTGCTCGAACGTCTGGACTTCGGCATTGCCGACGGACGGCGCGGCCATGAGCCGGCCGGCCTGGCGGCTATAGAAATACTGCTGCTCGTTGGCGATGGCCTTGCGGAAGACCGCCTGGAAGTCGCTGAAGCCTTCGAAGCCGAGACGTTTCGCCAGCCTGGTCAGCGTCGACGGATTGATGCCGAACTGATCGGCAAGCTCCGAGATCGAGCGAACCGCCGACTGTTCCGGCGCTTCCACCAGCTTTGCGAAGACATCATGCGCTTTGGCGCCGAGCGAGAAGCCTGCCTCGTCGCGGCCGATCGAGAGCGCGAGTGCCCTGAGATCCTCGATGGTGCGCGGCGGCTCCGCGACGGCTTCCTCTGGCATCACCTTAGATCCTGTTCACGCCGCGAAAGGCACCAGCCCATCCCGCATATCGAAGCGAGCTGCTTCGTGCACTCCATCGTAGACAGACCACTCGACCTTGTCAGCCCCGACCCGGAAGACGGCGCTTGCGAGCGTGTTCTCGACGTCGCTGTCGGCCGGATCCGTGCGGTAGATCGGCAATTCCGCGTCGGCTGCGTCCCACAATATGCCGAGCGCGCGGCCCTGCGGGTCCGACGGGTGCGTCTGGCCGAGCAGCATCTCGCCGCGCCGTTGTCGCACGCCGGACGAACCGGTGACGATCTGCGACATGCGCCCGGTGTCGGCATGGATCAGATGATTCGAATGGACTCGCGGTGCCCGGACCCGATCGACCGACAGGGCCCGGGCGGTGAACTCGACGCTGAGAAGCCGCTCGTCCCCGGCTTGCGCCAAAGTCAGGTGAAATGCGCCGGCGCGCGGCGCGGATTTGAGCACGGTGAGCGCCGCGTCGAGGTCCGCTGCGTCGAGTATCGCGCGGGCCAGCACCATGCGCGGCGTGCCGGCGCCGCCGGCCAGCGGCCTGATGTTGTTGACGGTCTGGACCAGCCCCTTCGATGTGGCCGCAAATGTGTGTCCCGGCAGCGAGCCCGGGTACACAAAGGCGGTGAACGCCGTGCCTCCTTCGGATGCAAGATGGGCGAGGGCGCAGTGGCCGGCAAAATCCGGGTCGCCATCCTCGTTGTGGCCGATCACATGCGCAGAGCCGGGCAATTGCACGGTCGTGCAGCCATCCGGCGCCATCGCCCAGATATCGCCGCGGCAGTTCCACAGGAAGACGTCGTCGAACGGCAGCGCCAGCCCGACGGCGAGGCCCTGCAGCTCAGCCCAGTATCTTGGAAACCGTTCCCGAACGATGGCCGCCATCTCGCCGATCAAGGGATCGCCGCGGCGCGTGGTGAGCTCGCGCCACGCAGCAGAGGTACGGAAATGGTCCTGCAGCGCCGCTTGGCCGAAGCGCCCAAGGGCAGCGCCGACATCAAATGGCGACCCTGCGACATCGATGAAGGAAAGCCGGCGGCCGGCGTCAGACGACATGTTGCAGAAACTCTTTCAGGCGAGGGTTTTGCGGGTTGGCCAGCAGCTCCCGTGGCTCGCCGTCTACGGCGATCTTGCCGCCTTCCATGAAGATCAGCCTGGTGCCGACCTTGCGGGCGAAGGCCATCTCGTGGGTGACCACGATCATGGTCATGCCTTCCTCGGCCAGCGCCTGCATGACGCGCAGCACTTCATGCCGCAGTTCCGGATCGAGTGCGGACGTCGGCTCGTCGAACAACATCAGCTTCGGCTTGACGGCAAGCGCGCGGGCGATCGCGACGCGCTGCTGCTGGCCGCCGGAAAGCTCGCTCGGATAGTGATGAGCGCGGTCGGCGAGGCCGACCTTGGCGAGCATTTCCAGCGCCCGCTTTCGCGTATCCTGCCGCGACTCGCCGCGCACGCGACGCGGGCCGAAGGCGACGTTCTCGAGCGCCGTCATTTGCGGAAACAGGTTGAACTGCTGGAAGACCATGCCGGCTTCCTGGCGGATCATGCGGACCATGCGGCCGCCGGCCTTGACGCTGATGCCGTCGACGACGAGATCACCGCCATTGATCTCCTCCAGCGCATTGATGCAGCGGAGCAGCGTCGACTTGCCGGAACCGGAGGGACCGATCAGCACGACCTTCTCGCCGGCCTCTATCGAGAGGTCGACCTCGTTGAGGATCGTGACCTGGCCGAACCGCTTGGTGACTTTCTTGAACTCCACGATGCTCACAGGATGCGCATCCTCTTTTCGGTCATCCGGAGGATAAGCGTCAGCGCGCCGGTCATGATCAGGTAGAACATCGCCACGGCGGACCAGATTTCGACGGCGCGAAAGTTGGCCGCCATGATTTCCTGGCCTTGCCGCGTGAGTTCGCCGACACCGATGACGATGAAGAGCGACGTATCCTTCAGGCTGACGATGAACTGGTTGCCGAGCGCCGGAATCATGCGGCGGAAGGCGAGCGGGCCGATGATGTAGAGAAGCACCTTCCAGAGCGGCAGGCCGAGCGCCAGACCGGCTTCCCGCAGTCCTTTATGGACGGAGAGAAACGAGCCGCGCACGATCTCGGCGATATAGGCTCCGGCGTTGACGATGATGGCCATGATCGCCGCCGCGAGCGGGTAAATGCGGACATTCGCGAGAATCGGCAGTGCGAAATAGATGAACATCACCTGCACGATGATCGGCGTGCCGCGTATGAGCTCGACATAGGCGAAGGCTATGGCGTTGAGGATAGCATTGCCGTAGGCGCGCGCCAGGCCGGCGGCAAAGCCGATCAGCAGTCCGCCGGCGAGCCCCGCCAGCGCGATCAGCACGGTGAGGCGGGCACCCTTCAGGAGCTCAGGCAGGGCCTGCCAGATAACCGACCACTCGAAATCCATGAGAGCATTCCTCTAGGGAAGGCGCGCCGGCTAAAGCATGATCCGGACCCGGAGGGCCGCGTTAGCGCAAAGTGCGAAGCGGTTTTCCGAAAAGATCACGCTCAAACAACAACCTAAAGCGCGATGGCGATTTATCCTGATCTCATCGCGCTTTAGGCCAGCGCGCGCGCCACGGAACGTGGATCAGCTCTTCGGCGGCTCGGCGCCGAACCACTTCTTGTAGATGGCTGTGTAGGTGCCGTCGCCCTTCAGCTTGACCAGCGAGGCGTTGACCTTGGCGATGAGCTCGCTGCCCTTCGGGAAGGCCATGCCATATTGCTGGGCCATCATCTGGGGACCTACGGTCTTCACTTTCCCCTGGCCGTTGGTCTTGATGTAGTAGAGGACGTTGGGGGTGTCGTGCATCGCGGCGTCCGCGCGTCCGGTCGCGACTTCGAGATAGGCGTTGTCGCTGTTGGGGAAGAGGCGGAGCTCCGTCCCCTTGAAGTGCTCCTTGGCGTAGTCGGTTGCCGACGTGCCGGTCTTCACGGCCAGCGTCTTGCCGACAAGGTCTTCCGGACCTTTGATCGTGCTGTTGGTCGGCACCATCAGCAGGAAGCCGCTGTCGTAATAGCCGTCCGAAAAGTCGATGACCTTCTTGCGCTCGTCCTTGATGGTGATGCCGGCCAGTCCGACGTCGACCTGCTTGGTCTGCAGCGCCGGGATGATGCCGTTGAAGTCCATCGGCTGCAGCGTGTAGGTCACGCCGATATCCTTGGCGATGGCGGCCCACAGGTCGATGTCGAAGCCGACATACTTGTCGCCCTCCTTGAACTCGAACGGAACGAAGGCCGTGTCGGTTGCGACGATCAGGTCGCCGGCACGAGCAGGCTGGCCGAGGGCCAGGGTTGCCGCGACAGCCGCGGCGGCGGTCAGGCTGGCAAGCGCGAACTTCATTTGGGGGGTCCCCTTTGCTGGGATTGCCACAGAACCCCCACATCGTCGCACAAAATATGAAAATTTAAAGTGCATCTTTTTGTACAATGCATTTAATATTTGCACAATCAAGTGGCGCTTGATCCCCGGGGCGGGGCACCTTGGACGGAACCCCGGTTGGGTTCCGGATGGTTGAGTGCGAGTGATCGAGGCACGCGGCATCGAGGGCACTTGGTGCGGCCTACTGCGCCCTGACCCGCTGACGGTGAGCGGCCTGTTTGGCGCGATTGCCACAGATGGCCATGCTGCACCAGCGTCGCCGATGACCACGGGTGTGGTCGGCGAAGAGCAGCGTGCAGGCTGGTCCTTCGCAGGCCTTCACGTTTGAAAAATCTTCCACGCAGACGAATTGTGCCAGTGCCTCTCCAATGGGGGCGAGAAGGGCTTCGGGCGTGCGCCATCGGCGGATCGATTGCCGCTGGAGGGGCGACGGTGCGCCCTTCGGCGCGGCCACGATGCGGTTGAAGCAATCATCCCGCTCCAGCAGTCGATTGAGCGGTTCGAGTTCGGCGAGAGTCTTTGCGGTCAGGGGACGGCCCTTATGCTTGCGCACGACGCCTCGGAACCACTCTCGCAGGCTCCGCGCCTGATCTGCGACCTTGTCCAGCTCGCCGGGCAGCGCCTGCGAGCGAATGCTTCCAAGCGCATCTGCAGGCACAAGCTGTGCCTGCCCGAGCCAGTTCAGCAGGCCCTCGCCATTGTCGATCCAGTCGAAGGGCGTATCGACCGGAGTGGCGATCGAATTCAGGAAATCCAGACCGGGCGCATCGCCGATGAAGATCGCGGGAGGATGTTGGTTCATCGAAGACTCCTGTTCCCGGCGCTGTCCCAATTCCATCACCCAACCGTGAACGCTGCTCCATAGATAACCGCTTTGTTGGTCGTTGACAAGTTACGCCAGCCAAGAGTAACCGTATTGTAGTTATCAAAGAGGTTACGAGCGCGGGAATGCTCTGGACGGAGAGGGCGATGCGCCTGAAAGATTTGAACGTGTTGATCGCCTGCGAAACAGAGTTCATGCGATTGGGGATGGGCAAAGTTCGTCGGCTCCATGACCGTATTCCATGGCGTAGCGGTCGCCACGGCCAAGTGGACGGCACGTTCAGCGTGTAACCTGTAAGTTAGGTTTTAGAAAGTTATGTAACGGAGGAGAAAGCTCGTGGCTGCCATCAACTATCGCACTGCTGACGTCGACGGCTGGAAGATCTTCTATCGTGAAGCCGGGCGTGCGGATGCGCCGACGCTGCTGCTGCTGCACGGCTTCCCCAGCGCTGGTCACATGTTCCGCGATCTCATCCCGCTGCTCGCCGATCGCTTTCACATCGTGGCTCCCGATCTGCCCGGCTTCGGACAGTCGGACAAGCTGGCGCGCGGCATGTTCGCGTACACATTCGATCATATTGCCGAGATCATCGACCGCTTCACCGAGGTGATCGGCCTGGAGCGCTTTGCGCTCTATGTCTTCGACTACGGTGCGCCCACGGGCTTTCGCATCGCTGCAAAACATCCGGAGCGCATCACGGCAATCATCTCGCAGAACGGCAACGCCTACGAGGAGGGCTTGAGCGACGGCTGGAATCCGATCCGGGCCTATTGGCAGGATGCGTCGGAGGAAAACCGGCAGGCGTTACGCGCCTTCCTCAAGCCGGAGACGACGATCTGGCAATACACCCACGGCGTCCCCGATGCGACCAGGGTCTCGCCGGACGGCTATTCGCTCGACAACTACTATCTTTCGCGGCCCGGCGCGGACGAGGTGCAGCTCGATCTATTCGGCGACTACAAGAGCAACGTTGCGCTCTACCCGGCTTTCCAAAATTATTTCCGCACCCACAATCCGCCATTCCTGGCGGTGTGGGGCAAGAACGATCCGTTCTTCCTGCCGGCAGGAGCGGAGGCATTCAAGCGCGACATGCCGAATGCAACGGTGCGTTTCTTCGACACCGGCCATTTCGCGCTGGAGACACACGCCGCCGAGATCGCTGCTGTGATCCGCGAGTTCCTTCCCCGCTGACATCGCACCCGCGCTTGCCGCGCCGCGCGAGCGGGCATGGCATCCAACCCACGGAGACATCAACATGCGTGCCATTGTCCTCGACAAATTCGGCGGCCTCGACAGCCTCGTCTACAAGGACATCCCCGAGCCGGAGCCCAAGCTCGGTCACGTCGTCATCGAGATCAAGGCGTTCGGCCTCAACCATGCGGAGCTGCACATGCGTCGTGGCGAATGGGCGGAGGCAGCGCCAGTGAGCGGCATCGAATGTGTGGGCCTGGTGAAATCCTGCCCCGGCGGCGAGTTTCCGGTCGGCGCGAAGGTCGCAGCACTGATGGGCGGTCTTGGCCGTACCATCAACGGCAGCTACGCCGAATATACCCGCGTTCCCGTGTCGAATGTCGCGCTGATCGAGGCGGACCTGCCGTGGGCTGAGCTGGCGGCGTTTCCCGAGACCTACGCCACGGCCTGGACCTGCCTGTTCCGCAATCTGGAGATCAGGAAAGGACAGCTCCTCGTCATTCGCGGCGCGACATCGTCCTTCGGCCAGGCCGCTCTCAAGATGGCGGTCAATGCCGGGGTTCGCGTGATCGCGACCACCCGCAGCCGTGATCGTTTCGCGCTGCTGGAGAAGCTCGGCGCCGAGCGCTGCGAAATCGACCGCCCCGACCTTTCGAAGCACATCGCCGAGGCAAAACAGATCGATGCGGTGCTCGATCTCGTCGGAAACAGCGTCGTGCTGGATTCCCTTGCCATGCTTCGTCGCGGCGGCCGTTCGTGCCTGGCCGGCTGGCTCGGCGGCCTCGATCCGATCCCGGACTTCAATCCGCTGCTGCAGATGACGAGCGGCGTCTACCTCACCTTCTTCGGCAGCTTTGTGTTTGGCACGCCGGGCTTCCCGCTGTCGGACGTGCCGCTTCAACAGATCGCGCAGGACGCAGCCGAAGGTCGGCTCGACGTCAAGCCGGCCCGCGTCTTCCGCTTCGGCGAGATCCGAGAGGCGCACCGCGTCATGGAGGCCAATGAGGCGCGCGGCAAAATGGTCGTGGTCCACGACTGACACCACGGCGATCCGGCTCGCGCTGGATGGTGACATCGTGCCGGTGATTTTGCCCGACGTCTCAAATCGCTCCCCGGCTTCGTCAGGCAACACATCGGCAGCCCGGCTACTTTGCATGGGGTTGTTTTCGAGTTTTTTGTTTGCGGGTCCCGCGCGCGATATTTGGGCGGCAAGGTCGAGCAGCATTCTCTGGTGCCGCTGGGCGAGGCCCGTCTCGGTCGCATCAGTCTCGACGAATGGTTCGGGCAGGCGCGGACGAAGGCCTGAGTATTGCCGTCAATGGCTCCTTGCAGGCTTGGGCATGAGAGCTGCCCGGGGCCTCTCAGCGCGACACGAAGGGCGCGGCCAGAACCGCGAGCATGCCAAAGGCGGCGATGTTCCAGAACAGCGAGCGGATCAGCGGTATTCCGCAGATGTAGAGCGCGGTGTAAGCGATGCGTCCGCCGAGATAGGCTATCGATCCCCAAAGGGTCAGCTCGTTGTGAACGCCTGCCGCCTGAGCGGCGAGAATCGACGCCGCAAAGAACGGAAACGTCTCCATGTAATTGCGGAAATTGCGGTTGATGCGCCCGGCGATGGGCTTGAGTGGCGGCATCTCGATGTCGCGCGGGCTCGCGGCCCATGTGAGGCCATACTGCGCGTTTGCGGCTTGCGCGGCAGCAACAAGCTGGAGAAGACCCCAAACACTCGCGGCTGTCAGTAGCATTAGCTCGAAGTTCATTCCCATCCATAAGTCCTCTTCCCAAAAAAGCGGCGGGATTTCAGCGGCGCGCAGAATGGAGGTGAGATTGTTTTGACACAAGCCGCCATTGCACGTTGTGTTGCGGGGCTCGCTACTTGGGGGAGGCGCACGGCCGCACATTGGCAGCAGGCGACAGCAGGAGCAGCACGCGTTGACCGCGTAAAGCGGTTCCAGCCCCGCAAGAAATTTCGTTAGTATGGATGGTGATCCTGTCGGATCGCACTCGGCCTGTTCGTCTTCATCCAGAGACATCTGTATGGGAGACCCAAGATGACCCCTTCCAACTATCGCTGGGTGATCGTCGCCGCCGGCGGCCTGCTTGGCTGCGTCGCGATCGGCGGCATGTTTTCGTTGCCGGTGTTCCTGCAGCCGATCGCGAAGGACACCGGGTGGTCGGTGACGGGCATCTCAAGCGCGATGACGATCGGCTTTCTCGCGATGGCCTTCACCAGCATGGCCTGGGGCACGCTGACCGACCGGTTCGGCCCGCTGCCGGTGGTGCTGACGGGGTCGACGGTGCTGGCTTTGAGCCTGTTTCTCGCGAGCCACGCAACCTCGCTGATTGCGTTCCAGTTCGTCTTTGGCCTCTTGGTCGGCGCATCCTGCGCAGCGATCTTCGCGCCGATGATGGCGACCGTCACCGGCTGGTTCGACACCCATCGCAGCCTTGCGGTCTCGTTGGTCTCGGCCGGCATGGGCATGGCGCCGATGACGATGTCGCCGCTCGCGGCCTGGCTCGTTTCCAACCATGACTGGCGCACGTCGATGCAGCTCGTGGCGCTGGTGGTCGGCGCCATCATGATCCCGGTCTCGCTGCTGGTGCGCCGTCCGCCGACGCTGGCGAACCCGCAGGCCGCAACGTCCGGTGCGGGGGCGCCGCAAGCCGAGATGTCGCTGTCGGAAGCGCTGCGCTCGCCGCAATTCCTGATCCTGATCGCGACCAACTTCTTCTGCTGCGCGACGCACTCCGGCCCCATCATCCACACCGTCAGCTATGCCGTGAGCTGCGGCATCCCGCTGATCTCGGCGGTGACGATCTACAGCGTCGAGGGCTTTGCGGGCATGGGCGGCCGGATCGCCTTCGGTCTCATGGGGGACCGCTTCGGCGCCAAGCGCGTGCTGGTCTCGGGCCTGCTTGCGCAAGCCTTCGGCGCGCTCGCCTACGTCTTCGCGCATCAGCTCGCGACCTTCTACGCGGTCGCCGCCGTGTTCGGCTTCATCTATGCCGGCACCATGCCGCTGTACGCCTCGCTCGCCCGTGAAAACTTTCCGCTGCGCATGATGGGGACGGTGATCGGCGGCACGGCGATGGCCGGCAGCCTCGGCATGGCGACCGGCCCGCTCGCCGGCGGCCTGATCTACGATGCGTTTTCGAGCTACGCCTGGCTCTATATAGGCTCCTGGGCGATGGGCCTCGGCGCGTTTTTGATGTCGATGACGTTCAAGCCGTTTGCAAAACCGCAAGGGGAGCCTGCACCGGCAACGGCGTGAGAGAGGCCGCCGAGGCGCGGCGCTAGAGCTGCGCCTCGATGGCCGCCTTGTCGACGACCGACCAGACCTGCCAAATCTTCTCGTCTCTGAATTCGTAGAAGACGTTCTCGCAGAAGGACACGCGCTTGCCGTTGACGCCGAGCCCAAGAAAAGTCCTCACCGGCGTGCAATCGAATGTCAGCCGACAGGCGATGTGTGGCGGATCGCAAATCAGCAACTCGATATTGAAATGCAGATCCGGAATCTCACGAAAATCCTGCTCCAGCATCGCGCGGTAGCCGGCGAGCCCAAGCGTCTTCGCGTTGTGGGAGACGTTATCGTGAACGAATTGTCCGAGCGCCGGCCAGTCCTGCCGGTTCAGACAGGCGATGTAGCTGCGGTAAATATCTGCGAGGTGCGCCCTGGTCATGGCGATGCTCCTGCGGCTGTGACGATAACGCAGCAGGAGCCAAAACCGGCACTCCGTTTAGAGACGCTTTTCGAAGAACAAATCGGGGTAGGGGTCGTCGTTGAAGCGCGGGATCTCGCTCCAGCCGGTCCTGCGGTAGAGCTGGCCCGCTTCCGGTAGCGCGCTGTTGGTGTCGAGCCGCAGCACGGCGATGCCGAGCTCGCGCGCGGCGCTCTCGGCCGCTTCCATCAGGCGCCGGCCGAGCCCCAGACCGCGCGCGGACGGGGAGACCCATAGCCGCTTGATTTCTGCGAAGCCATGGTCCGTTCCCTTCAGCCCGACGCACCCGATCGGCAAGCGATCCGACATCGCCACGATGAAGGTGCCGTGCGGGCGCACCATGTCCTTGGCCTCGGGGTCGCGCGACAGCTTGACGTCAAAGCCCTGTTTGAAGCGGCGCGCGAGCTCGGCGTAGTACTCGCCGAGGCAATAACGCGCCTCATCGCCGCGCGGGTTCATTTCCGTCAGCGTGGTGTGGCTCTGTCCAAGCGCAGAACCGATCATGTCCATCGCCGCCAGCAGGGCGTCCGCCTGCGAATGGTGGGCGAGCAGGGCCTCGGCCTGCGCGTTCGAGAGCGCCTCATAAGCATTGAACTCGCGCCGGCCCGCACGTGTCAGCCGGGCGACGCGGCGTCGCGCGTCGTCCTCATGCGGGCTCGTCTCGATCATCCCTTCCTCCTCGAGACTGCGTAGCAGGCGGCTCATCAGGCCGGAATCGAGGCCGAGATAGTCGCGGATCTCGGCGACGTCCTCGCGCCCGTGCCCGATCGCATTGAGCACGCGCGCCGCGCCCAGGGGGCGGCCGCGGCCGAGGAAGGAGGTATCGAGCGCGCCGACTGCAGAGGTGACGGCGCGGTTGAAGCGACGGATACGGGAAACGGGATCGAGCATGTATCTGACTTTAGTCAGATAATATTCTGAAGTCAATCGGGGCTAGCACTTTTGCGTCACCGGCGTCAGCAACGACTTGTTTCTCGACGACATAGTGACAGCCTTGCGGCTGGGCTGCGGCCGGCAGCGTGAGAAGGTTTCCGGAGAGAAGCACTGCGCTCGCCAGCACGCGTGCGGTTCTCGAAAGACGATGACTCACGATCAACTCCTTTGTCCCGATGGATCGCACCGCGCGGGCCGAGCCCATGCTCGGCCGCGCCGTGGAGGCGTAGGTTTCAGGCGAGGGTGGTGGTCACTTCGATGTTGCCGTGGACGGCCTTGGAGTAGGGGCAGATGCCGTGCGCCGCTTCGATCAGCTCCTGCGCGACCGCGCGGTCGACGCCGGGGACGCTGACGTTGAGGCGCGCGCGGAGAAAGAACGAGCCGCCCGCATTGTTCAGGTCAATCTCGGCATCCACCGCGGGCTCGCCCGACAGCTTCACCTTATGCTGCTGGGCCGCGAACTGCAGCGCGCCGAGGTAGCAGGCCGACCAGGCGGCGGCGAAAAGATTTTCGGCGGCCGGGTGCGGCTGCGGCAGCTTGATGTCGAGAAAGCCGTCACGGGAGCGCGCGGCGCCTTCTGCGCCAGCGGTGACGTGGGTCTTGCCGGTGAAGAGAAGCTTTGCGGGGGTGGTCATGGTGGAGTCCTTTCGGTGAGATATTGCTCGTATCCGAATTAATCGGATGCGATTCGAAATAAAGCTACCCTGATGCGAAGTCAAGCTCTTCCGATTTAATCGGATGCGATTTATATTGGTCGCTGCATCACGACTTCCGGAGGTTCCCGTGACCCGTTCGCCCAAACCATCGCCAAATGGCCGAAAGCTCTCAAATTTCCTGTGCTTTGCAATCTATTCAGCCAATCTCGCCTTTGGCCGCGCGTATAAGCCCATCCTGGACGCGGTCGGGCTCACCTACACCCAATACATCGCCATGGTGGCGCTCTCCGAGGAGGACGAGCAGACCGTCAGCGTGCTCGGCGAAAAGCTGTTTCTGGAATCCAACACGCTGACGCCGATCCTGAAGAAGCTGGAGCAGACGGGCTACATCCGCCGCCACCGCGATCCCGCAGATGAACGGCAGGTCAGGGTGAGCCTGACACCCTCAGGCAGAAAGCTGCTCGACAAGGATCTCGGTGAGTCCTTGGTTACAGCCACCGGGCTCGGCGACGAATTCCCGGTCGTGCAGAAGACCGTGAGCCGGCTGCGCGACAATTTGCTCCGCGCGACGCAGGGCGACGGCTAAGCCGCAAATTCCCGCGCCGGCTTCGGTCAATCCGGCAGCGGCTGGCCGGCCTGCTCTCTCACGATGTAGTCGGCGTACCAGTCCGGCCAGTTCTCATCGTGCTTGCCGCCAGTCCGCTTCTCGTGCTCACCGTGGGCCGTGGCCGCGCGCCGCAGTGCGCTGGCGAGCTCGGTTGTCGAATTGAAAGTCGTGTCGGCCTCGACGCGTCCGGGCAGGCGTGTCGTGATCTCCTGGAGCAGCCAGCCATTGCCGTCGGGATCGCGGAACGAGGCGAAGGAGCGATAGCTGCCGCGTTCCGGATCAGGGCCGCTGACGCGCCGCGAACCAAAGAGGTAGGGTTCGTCCGGACCGGCATGCGTATCGCCGCTGCCGTGAAAGACCTCGCCGACCTCGATGCCAGCGGCAGCGAGCGCGTCGCGCGCGGCCTCGATGTCGGAGACAATCAGGTACAGGCCCTGTGCAGAGCCAGGCTTGGCCGGCGTGACGTTCCTGCCGAAGATGACCGAGGCGTTCGAACCGGGCGGGGTGAACTGGATGACGCGCCAGTCGTCGCCGGAGGCGAAGTCGGCATCGAGCCGCCAGCCAAGTGTTGTGTAAAACGCCTTGGCGCGATCGACATCGGATACCGGCACGACGACGATCTCGAGCTTGAAATCGACGCTGCGCAGTTTCGAGGTGCCGGCAGCCTTGCTGTTGTCCGCGGTGGCCATGGGTTCCTCCCTTGATGTCGTGAAGCCAGGCCCGCGCATCTTGCGCGCTAAATGTGACGGCGTCAGCGATCAGGGCGCCTGACCTGCGCGGATCCGGGCGCGTGACGTGCGCGGGCGCCCAGCCCTTCGGCAAAGCCGCTGACGGCCGATCACGGAGTTGTGCCTTGCGGTTTTAATCTCAAAACATATCTTACGATATATCCAACAGAGGAGACTTAAGATATGTTTCGAGACAAGCACCACAATCGACACGACAGAGACGACCGGGAATTCCGTTTCGCATTCGCGATGGGCCGGCATGGCGGACGGCATCGCTTCGGCCGCGGTGGCCATGGCTTCTTCGGCCGCGGCGGTGGCGCCGACTTTCCGGGCGCGCGGCGGCTTTCGTCGCAGGACCTGCAGCTCGTCATTCTCGCATTGCTCGCCGACCAGCCGGCGCACGGCTATGAGCTGATCAAGACCATCGAGGAGCGCTCGGATGGCTTTTACAGCCCGAGCCCCGGCGTGATCTATCCGGCGCTGACCTATCTCGAAGAGGTCGGGCACGCCAGCGTCGAGCAGGACGCCGGCCGCAAGCGCTACAGCATCACCGCGCAGGGGCAGGCCCATCTCGCCGAGCATCGCGCTACCGCGGATGCGATCCTTCAGGCGCTGTCGCGGATCGGACGTCGCATGGACGAAGTGCGCGAGGCCTTTGCAGGCGTCAGCGATCTCGATGGCGATGCCTCCGACGAGCTGCAACGCGCCCGCCATGGCCTCAAGCGCGCGCTGCGCGCCAAGCACGGCTGCGATGCGGAAGAAGCGCGGCGGATCGCGAAGATCCTCGACCGCGCGGCTGCCGAAATTCTGCGGAGCTGAATGGGATATGATCATGTCGCAAGAGCAGCCGCACAGCCCGATCCAGGATGCGCGCATCAACGCCGTGATCGACCGCATGCAGGCCGCGCGCCGCCGTCCACCGGGCGGCGGACCGCGCGGCGGATTCGGTAGCCGCGATCCGCATGCCTATGCCGAGCAGGGTTTTTCGATTCATCCCGAGCAGGGCGAGCTGATCTACCTGTTGTGCCGGGGCATGCGCGCGACGCGCGTTGCCGAGTTCGCGACCTCCGTCGGCATGTCGACGCTGTATTTCGCGGCCGCCATGCGCGAAAATGGCGGCGGCACCGTGATCGGCTCGGAGATCGTGCCGGCCAAGGTCGCAACCGCCCGGCGCAATCTCGACGAGGCAGGCCTTGCCGCCTACGCCGAGATCCGCGAAGGCGATGCGCGCAAGACGCTGCGCGATCTCGGCGGTCCCGTCGACTTCATCCTGATCGACGGCTGGCCGGGCGAGGAGGGGCCTTCGCTGGCGCGGCAAGTGATCGAGATCGTCGCGCCGCAGCTTCGCGTCGGCGGTTACGTCATGAACGACAATGCCGAACCCGACTTCCTCGAGTTCATCCGCGATCCCAAACACGGTTTCGTCTCGATGACGCTGCCGCTCAAGGGCGGAACCGAGTTGTCGCTCAAGGTGCAGTAGTCAGGCCTGCGAGGTCTGCATGACGACCTGGACCACCTGGCTGCCTTCCGGCGTGGTCCAGTTGCCGACGAGCTCGGCCACGAGTTGATTGGTGCCGGTCAGCGTGACGCCGCCGCGCTCCATCCGCCGCAGCGCCATGTCGCTGGCCGCCGACGCCGCAACGAATTGTGCACGACATACGTCAGGTGGTGCGAACCCAAAGATCCGCGCGAGCTCGCTCGTCATCAATGTCTGTGCATGCCGAGGGCATCGTCCCTTACGCTTCACGCCGGGACTAAGGAAGTTGACGTCGCCCTCAAAGGCCGCTTCACGCTCAACAGCGTCGGCATGATCTGTCGCCTGGCGGTCCACGACCAGGGCATTGCACTCTTGTCGGAGGCCATCGCCGCCGATGACGTGGCGCGCGGCCGGCTGCGCCGCGTTCTGCCAAAATGGCAGGCATCGCCGATCTCGGTCTATGCCATCACGGCGACGCGCCTGTTGCCGGCGAAGACACAACGCTTCATCGAATTTCTTCAGGCAAGCCTGGGGCGGGCCTAGCTGCTGATGTTCATTGGGTGGGTGTGGGCTCTACCAGTCCTAGCGCTGCCCGACGGGCAAATCACGCCGGCGCTGGGTCAATGCGCATTGAGCAAGATATATCGATTGACGGAATTCGGAATTATCGTATCTTTGGCTCATCTCACCCCAAGCAGAGGGGCGTATCGCGATCGTCACGGTATGCGGGGTGAGCGGCGGTGGACGCGGGCAGCGTCGGCGCGAACAGCCATCGCAGGGCGGGTAGTCCCCGTGAGCGACGGTATCGCGCGGGTACGACGATGCTATCCGCGTATGGCAAAATCGTGTGGTCCTGGCGCCCGGAGTCTGGCGTCAAGTCGTGCGGTGATGCGGGCGGCCTGACCGGGCCCTTCGCATCGGTGAGCTGCAAGGCGACGGGGGCAATAGTGCATCGCTCCCCGGGGAGAGCACGACATAAGCCGTTAAACCAC
Source organism: Bradyrhizobium sp. UFLA05-89 (assembly GCF_059803475.1). Taxonomy (NCBI): domain Bacteria; kingdom Pseudomonadati; phylum Pseudomonadota; class Alphaproteobacteria; order Hyphomicrobiales; family Nitrobacteraceae; genus Bradyrhizobium; species Bradyrhizobium sp. UFLA05-89. The sequence continues at coordinate 36,811 of NZ_JBANBA010000072.1, forward strand.
TGCGCAGGGAAAATAAATTGTCCGGTGAAGCTGTGTAGAGCCGTGTGGAGTCCTCAACTTATTGAGGATGCTCGGGGTTCTGCAATAGGCTTTCACACGCCTCCATAGGGCTCCACGCACGCAATCGCGACACTTCGCGAGACACCGGGACACGATTATGGCACGCAAGGTCAGCTTCAGTGCACTCGAAAGCCGCAATGCACGGCTCAAACTCCCAAGCCGCCGCAGGCCGTATAGCGGTCCGTCGCTGGCTCGCGGAATCCTGCTGATGTACCGGCGCAACGTGGGCAACGGCAGTTGGGTGTTGAAGGCATCGGACGGCAGGTGCGGATATTGGACGCAGCGTATCGGGGACGCTGACGATTACGAGGTTGCTGATGGCAAGAACGTGCTGACATTCCATCAGGCGCAGGACGTAGCGAAGAAGTTGGCGCGCGGCGAAGACGGGAGCCTGGACACTGCGCCGATCACGGTCGATGTGGCGCTGAAGGATTACAAGCGCGATCTCGAGGCGCGCGGCGCCAACCCCTACAACGCCGAGCACCCGCGCCTTCATCTGACAAGCGTGCTGGTATCTAAACCGGTGGCGCTGCTCACGGCCACGGAGATGAAGAAGTGGCGTGACAGCCTGCTGGGCGAGATGGCGCTGTCCACCATCAATCGGCTCTGCCGATGTGTGTCTGCCGCGCTCGCGCTGGCGGCGCAGCATGATGACCGGATCAAGAACCATCAGGCTTGGGAAGTGGGGCTGGCCGGTTTGCCGGATGCAACGGAGGTGCGCAACGTCATCCTCCCGGACGACAAGGTGCGTGCGTTCGTCGCGACCGCCTACGGGCTCGATCATCAATTCGGCTTACTGATCGACACGCTGGCGGTCACCGGCACGAGACCGAGCCAAGCCGTGCGCCTACGCGTCGAAGATCTGCATGATCATCCCGTCCGCCCGAAATTGATGATGCCCAAAAGCGCTAAGGGCGGTGGCAGAAACCGGGCGCAGAAGAAGGGCGAGCGTTACAGCGTGCCGATCACGGTGCAGCTTGCCGCCAAACTGAGGGCAGCAGCGAAGGGCCGCGCCGGCGATGCGCCCTTGCTGCTGCAGCGCGACGGCCTGGCTTGGGGCAAGGCTCCGGGGCAGAATTGCCATCGTCAGGTTGACAGCGTCGTCAAGGCCATTGGACTCGATCCCGCCGAGGTGACGATGTACGCACTTCGCCACTCGTCGATCGTCAGGATGCTGCTGGCGAACGTGCCTATCCGGCTTGTGGCATCCCTGCACAACACCAGCGTCGCGATGATTGAAAAACATTACTCGAAGTACATTACCGAGTACTCCATAGAAGACATCGCGCGCGTCGGACTCTTGTCGGAACCTTCGCCAGCCGCCGACAATGTCGTCGCGCTCGCAGTGTAACAAAATTGACAATTTTCTGCGAGTGAATCGGTAATGCCAAAGAAAGCCGTCAACTGGCGAGAGCGCATTGCTACTACCTTGGGTGGCTTGCCTCGTCGGGGCCGCCCCACCGGACGCCGAACCGGCACGAAGCCAGGCAAGCGCAGCATTCCGCAGGCGTGGCGCGATGAAAAAAAAGAACCAACGGACCTCCGCCTCAGCCAACCATGCCCGCCGTACGTCACGCCATCGTCGATCTCATCCTTCGGCCGCCGTCTCAACGGTGTCCATACTGCCGAAAAAAATCCTTGAAAAACACTGGCGCAAACAGATTCTGCCAAAGTAGTGCTAGAATACCGGCCGCCGAGCTGCTCGACCTAGATCGTGCGCTTCTTGGTGGCCCGCAGCTGCGGACGTAATAGCCGTATCTCTGAACGGCTGACCTGATTTCCGTTGCTCACTCTGAAGACTCTTTGTCTGCTCTTCCGCCACTCATGTCTCGAACTGAGCGTCGGTATCGCAGAGCCTTTGCTTAGAACGAGCAACTCGCGCTTATCATTGCGATAGACATCAAACACTTTTCGCCCCCGCTGATTATATTGGCATAGACATGAAATAAGACGGACCAGCGTAATATCTCGAAGGTCTGCGCGGGTTGTAAATCTGCAACGCTCGCCACTTTGCTTCACCGCGTTCCGGATCGGGAACGAGCGCGTCATCCGGCAACGGCCGTTGCAGCGCCTACGCCTCGCGCATTCAGATATCTTCATCGGGTCGTTAGGATCGCGGGCATCCAGCCTTCGGCTGGATGAGCTCGAAAATTGCATTTGGCACTGTCGTCAGGAAGCCGTAGGCCCCGATGCGGTCCCGGCACCGGCTTGGACTTCGTGACGCGATCTCTGTTGAGCGTCGTCCAGATGCCATTTCTCGGGGCCTCAATTCAGCCTTTCATGATAGTTATCGACGCGGCTCCTCATGTTTCGGCAGCAAACTGAACCCAATGCCGGTGACGAGATAGACAGCATCGCTTTCATCCACGAGTACGTCGCCGATCGTCATGGTTGTATGCTGTAGTCCTTTGCTCTGAAGCAAATCGAGACCTTCACCGTTCGGTGACCAGTTCTCCGCTCGCATGCGAGACAATGCATTTTCCTGACTATCGGCTTCGATATCCTTCAAGTGAACATGAGTAGCCGAGAGGTTATTGGGATTGGGCGAGCTACCAACGACATCGCGAAGAAACGATGGCTTCATAAACCAGATTTGATACTTCATCGTATGCCCCTTTTTATAGCTTGCTTCGTTCGCGCGCATAAGGCGGAGGGGATCTCGAAAACCGAGCATCCGCTTATTCCAAGCCTCGCACACGAGCCGGTCGGCTTGCTTGCGCGCTTCGCCGCCCACTCTGCCGCCGCCCGGACCGAGCCGCCGTAATTGGTGTCGCGTGATTTCGTCTCAGGTGCTAGGGATTGCGGTCGAGGGCTCGCCGGACACAATGGGCTACTACGCAGTGCGCTTGCCTACCCTCACGCTACCTACTGCCGCTTGTCCGTTGCGCCGAAGGGCGCAATCCACGCTCGTTGCCACTGCTCCGCTAGCTTCATCCACACTTCGACTGGGTTCGCTGCTGTAGCTGGACCTGTTGTGAGACCCGGCAAGGATGTGAGTTTTGACAGCATCGCCGATGGTGACGCGGTCATCGGGTTCGGCAATTTGAGCTGCTCTTCCCAAACGTCCATCATTTGATCCATCGTCTTAACTTGGATTTCGGCAACGCTTTTCAATTGTGTGCGGGCGGCATCAACGATCTGCGTTGGCCACCCAAGTGTCTTCGCGGCCACCGCCATCTGGTCGAGGACGCGCTCGCCATTTTTCTGGTTCGTGTCGGCAATCTCGTTTCGCCAAGTGGCCAATGCCTTCAAGGCTGCGTTCGCGGCTTCTTGAGCCTCTTTGGTGAGCCCGGAGGCGGCCACAGGATCGAAGGCGCGAGGTTTGGTCTCAAAGAAGCTCACAGACATGACCTGTTCTCCTTGATTGACTTCCCACCCTGCTGAACGCTTTCACGAGGCACCCGAAATCGCTTGATGCAGATCAAGGGAATGCTGGGCGAACGGGGTTGACCAAGTGCCAAAGTGTTCACTCAAATATTGTACGGGCCGAGTTCGAACGATACCGCCTTTCGAGGTGACGTAATGCAGCATCAGCGGCGCACCTTTGCAAACCGTGCCGGAGCTGATGTTGATAATGTTGCCGTACTTCCCGGCGATCATCGCTGGCGCAGCATCTAGTGCTTTGGCGGCTCTCTCTCTCCGATACGCTCTGCGGCTGCCAAGAGGAGCATCGTCAGCGCAAACCCCAACATGATCGCAATGAGCCATCCGAGCTTGCTGCTGTCCGCGTTGTGTTCGATATCCAGGAACCATTCCAGCACATTCACTGCCGCGATGGCGACAATGGATGCGAGCAGCCTCTGCTTCAGGCCCGAGAAGCCGACGTTCGCCAGGCCGGCTGGCCAAGCCGGCCGCCGCTGCACGTCAATTGGTGCCTGGAAGTTCTCGTAGCTCGAGCAAATCACAATCACGATCAAATTGGCCGTGAGAGCGACGTCAACCAGCTTCAGGCTTCCAACAATGATTTCGGACGGATCGGCGATCCGGGCGCGCGCGAAAAAATCGAACAATTTCAGCACGAAGTTGTAGAGCAGTCCCGCGAGGGTAAGTATCAGGCCAAGCAGAAATGGAGCAATCAACCAGCGGGAGTTTGCAATGATTGCTTCGAGCGTCAGGCGCAAGCGATCCAAGACAAACTCCCTGCGGTTGTTTGACCCCGAGAGGCCCTTTGGGCTGGGACACAAATTGCCAGAATTGACCTGTCACGCCCATCACAAGGTAGCTGACAGAAGAATTGCGGTCGTGAGGGTGGCGATGCTGGCAATTGTACTCACGATTAAGGTTGTTCCAACCCGCACGGACGCAACATTGTAACGGATCGCAAAGAGAACGCCGAAGGCACCGGAGGGGACCGCCATCAACATGACCGCGATACGCGCGTCCGCACTATCGAGCAGCGAAATCGCGAGCAGTGCTGTCATCAGCGGCTGCAGCACGTTCTTGATCATGGCTGCCACCCCCACATCTGTCGTGAGCCGAACTGGCTGCGCGGACAACACCAGACCGGTGAGAAACAAGGCAGTTCCGGACGCCCCCTGGCCGACCAGGGCGAGCGTGCTGTCGAGTAGCGACGGAGGCGACAGGCCGAGAAGCGACCACGCGAGCCCGAGCAGTGGCGCGATCACGATCGGCTTGGCCAGCGCAGCTTTGACGACGGCCGTGACATTGCGGCTCTTGCCGGCCCCAGACTCCAACAGCAGAAGGGTAAGCGGTGTGACCACGATGGCTGCCACGGCCACCGTGACGGCCACCGAGACCGAGGCCGATTTGTTGAACAGGGCGACGACGATCGGAAGACCGGCGGATCCCACATTGGGACCGGATGCGGTCAATGCGATCAGTGCGCTCTCGCGCCGGTCGTCGCCGAACACGCGGGTCTGTACAAAGTATGTCATGCCATAGGCGAAGAGCATCGCCGCCAGCACCACCAGCGCGAGCCGAGCCTGGTCGATCATGGCCTGGCGCGATGCCTGTGCCATCGCCGTAAACAATGCCGCCGGCAGCGCGAAATCCATGACCAGCACATTGAGCGAATCGACGTTGCGGTTGTCGAACTCTCTTGTCCGACCAGCCGCATAGCCGAGCGCCATGACAAGGAACACTGGCGCAAGCGAGGCGAGGATGGTCATGGTTTCGGTCATGGCGTGTTCCGGCTTGGTGCATGCGCATTGGAAAGGCTGACCCTTACCGAGCCGCCATGACCGGCAAGTGCGCTCGCGAGCCAGCCATGGATGATCACGAGGCCAGTGCCGGCGAGCAGCGAGACCAGGACGCTGAAAATGGCGTTCCACAAGCTTGGCGAGATCAGGGCATCGACCGTGAACGCTCCGGGCGAGAGACTGAGACAAGCAAATGTCGAGGCGAATCCGTAAAAGGCCGCCGGTACGATGCAAAGCGATAGCATGCGCGAAGCAGTCACAATCAGGAACGAGGCGATGCCGGCAACGGCCGGCGTCAAGAGTGTTGCATTCGCCGACGGCCCGCGAACCGCAACGATGAGGGCAACCAGCCATGCCATGATGCAGCCGAATGCGAGCGCGGATGACGAGCGTACCGCCGCCTGCCGGGTCGCCCCGGAGTGGTCGTAACTCGCCCAGCCGATAAAGGCGGCCCACACGAACAGGGCAGGAAGCTGTGAAAAAGCGAGGACAGAAGCCGCGGCAACGAGCGCCGCGGCAAGGGCTGCTGCTGTCAGGGGTGGCAGGTTCATTTGATCACCCTTTGTCTGGACTTGACTGCCTTCAGTTCACGATCCCTGATCGAATGCTCAGGTGATGATGTGCCTTTTCGAGGCATGCACCGCGATCAGGCGGCGACGCTGGTCGGCTTCGTGCTCTCGCTAACCGGCATGCCGGGGTAGAAGCTGGCAAGCCAATAGACGATGGCGTGACGCGCGGCCGCCGAGTTTCCGAGCTGGCAATGCTGTTCCGCACCTTCGCGCGCCGTGAATATCCGCGTCGTCACGGACCGGGCGCAGACGAGCTCGCGCATGGTCCGATGGACCCAGCTGACATCGAACAGATGATCCTGCTCGCCCTCGGTCAGCAGGATGTCCTGCTTGACGTTGTGCAAGATTCCGTCGAGCGAGTGCTTCGCAATAGCCGTCAGGAAATCGAATGGCGTCTTGGTGCCGGTGATGTGCATCCCCTGGACAACACACCATTCGAAGACGGAGCTCGGCAGGCGCTCCTGGGCCACGATCTGCTCGGTCCCTTTGCGATCGCCGGCGTTGAACCGCGAGATCAGATCCTGCGCCTTGCCGGGCCGCATTTGCTTCAGTGTCATGTCGAGACCCGAATAGGAGGTGGGCATCGAGATGATGTGCTTGATGCGGGGCTCGAACGCCGCCGCCCGGATTGACATGTAACCTCCGCAGGAGGCACCCAGCCAATCAACGGCATCGAGCTCGAAGTAATCGATCGCCGCCTTGGCGGGCTTTTCCCACGCGTGGTCCAGATAAATTCCCTGCCGCAAGGCACCGCCCTGGCCGGGTCCATCGAAGGCGATGACGGTAATTCCAAGATCGGTCAGGGGCAGAAGGAAGTTATAGAACTCCTCGACGAATGAATCGTATCCACCGGTGAAGATGAGCGTACTGCGTTCCTTGCCTTTTGCCTGAAGCCTAAAGCCCGGGAGATGACCGCCGGGATACGGGATCACGACGCGCTCGTAACCGGCGACTCCTTTCATGCCGAGCGCCCAGTTGCGCGCGAAGTCGTCGTAGAGGCCGTTGCGCACGTCGCCGGCGGGCAAATAGAACTCCGCGCCGTGATAGTAGGAGGCGGCGTCCAGATGCCGCTTCTCGGCTTCCGCCCTTTTGGCAACTTCCAGCCAAACCGCATACCAGGAATCGTAATCCTTGATGCGCGGCGCGATCGCGCCGAGTTCCTTGAGGCGCGCCGGTGACGTACCGTCAAGCAGCGGCCGGTTAAAGGTGTAGTTCATCCCGGGGTCGGGCAATATTTGAATGAAGGGCATCGCGTTCTCCGTCGGGTAGGATTAGTTGCCGCTAAACGATTGACCCGAACCGGTGTTGACGCCATATCAATGTGGGCACCATCCTGTTGCCGAAAACGCAACACCATCGGAGGTCCAGAACATGGATTTCACGGCCCTTCGCTATTTCAGCGCCACGGCCCAGGCCCGCTCGATCCGCGCGGCATCGGACCGGCTTCATGTCTCGCCATCAGCCATCAGCCGACAGATCGCAAAACTCGAGCACGAGCTTCGTGCGCCGATCTTCGACCGGCGCGCCCAGGGCATGAAACTTACGGCGGCCGGAGAAATCCTGTTGTCGAAAATCGATGGCGTGATGCGCGAGTTCTCGCGCGTCAAGTCCCACATCGCGGCATTGCAAGATCTTCAGGCTGGAAATGTTGATGTCTATTGCTTCCAAACCGCGATCGAGAGCTTTGTGGCGCCGGTCCTCAATCGTTTTCACGTGCAATATCCGGATGTGACCTTCCACGTCAGAATGAGCAGCACCGACGAGGCAATAGAGGCACTAATCGCGGGCTCTGCCGAGATCGGCATGATCTTGAATGCTCCGGCCCGCGACAACATCACGAGACTGGAAGTCTTCCGCGACAGAATGGTCGCAGCTTTGTCACCCACGCACCCCCTTGCCGGGCGAAAGTTGCTGTCGCTGCATGAGCTAGGTGGTTTCCCCTTCGTCCTGACCGAGCCGTCCTTTGGTCTTCGCCAGCAGCTTGATCGTGTTTTCGCAAAACATCGATTTGAACCGAACGCATTTTGCGTCACCAACTCGCTGGCTCTCATCAAGGAAGTCGCCGGGATTGGCAACAACTGCACTCTGCTGCCGCGATTTGCGATCGAGCAGGAGTTGGCGGCCGGCTCGCTCAATTCTGCGGGCGTGAGGGAATTTGCGTCGGATCCGCTGGTCTTCTGCATTTGCTCTCTCAGCGACCGCTCGCTGTCACCGGCAGCCAAGGTCTTCATGGACATCGTGGTCGACTATTGCCGCCGCTACCGCCATTGAGGTAGTGTCGATGGACCGGGCGCGGGCCTGGTCTGCATTTTTGGAAATTGTGCATTAGTTGGCAGTGTCTCTTCCTGGAACGGAGGAGAGCTATCATGCTCCGACGCCGCAAATTCCTTCAGCTCAGTGCGGCCAGCATCGCCGCATCCGCAAGCCGCGTGGTCGCCGCGCCGGCCTCCTATCCGAACAGGGCCGTTTATTTGATCGTCGGCTTTTCGCCGGGCGGCAACACGGATATCGTGGCGCGCCTCGTCGGGCATTGGCTGTCGCGGCAATTCGGCCAACCCTTCATTGTCGAGAACCATACCGGTGCCGCGACGAATATTGCGACCGAACAGGTCGTGCGCGCAGCACCTGACGGCTACACACTGCTGGTCGCTTCGGCAGCGAATGCAATAAACGCAACCCTCTACCGAAATCTGAAATTCAACTTCATTCGTGACACTGTCCCTATCGGGATGATCGCCAGCACGCCGCTCGTGATGTGTGTCAATCCCGCATTCCCTGCACAGTCGGTCACCGAGTTCGTCGCAAGGGCAAGGGCTGATCCGGGCGGATTGAACTTTGCGTCGAGCGGAGCAGGCAGCCCGCCGCATGTCGCGGCCGAGCTGTTCAAGATGATGACCGACATCAAGATGCTGCACATTTCGTACCGTGGCGACGCTGAAGCCATCACCGATCTGCTCGGAGGGCGCGTTCACGTCTACTTCGCCACCCTGCCTGGAGCGATCGGATTCATCAAGACCGGGGCTTTGCGCGCGTTGGCCGTCAGTGCCGCAGAGCGCTCTCCGTCACTGCCAGAGGTTCCCGCCATGGCTGACTTTCTGCCCGGTTATGAAGCAGCCATATGGAACGGTCTCAACGCGCCGAAGAGCACCCCAGAGGTGGTCGTCCTGGAGCTCAATCAGGCGATCAACAGGAGCCTCGGCGATCCGAAACTCGCGGCACGACTCGCCGAGGTGGGTGCGAAGGCCGTCCCCGGCTCTCCCGAGGACTATTCCAGGTTCATTGCCAACGAGACCGAGAAATGGGGACGGATCGTCGATTCAATAGGCGCACGCCTGGAATAGTGTCACGTCTCTTTGAACCATTCTACACGACAAAACCCAACGGCATTGGAATGGGACTAACAATCTGCCGTTCAATCGTCGAAGCCCATGGCGGACGCGTAGCCGTACGGCGAGTTGATTGAGTTTGTTCTAGTCGAGTGCCGAAGCCGCGCCCACGCATCAGCGGCAACACCGTTTGCTGCTGACGGTGCCATCCTGACTGAGCCAGCGCCAATAAGGGCGGAAGAGGCAAGGCGATCAAGATGCCTTCGCGCTCATCCCAATTCACGTTCCGGATCGCAGGGTCCTTCGCACCACAGCCACATCGGCCTCGAGCATTTCAAGTTGGCTCGCCAGACCGCTGAACGTCCGGCTTATGTTCGTCAGACGAGAAGCTCGTCTTGCGGAAATTCCGGCCTGACCCGCTTGCTCTCTATATGCGGATGCAATCGAACGATACTCATCAGCAGGCATTGTGCGGTGGGTCATACGCGGCGTCTGCCTCAAGTCCGACCAGCGTCGCACCGTGCAATAATTTCAATGAACCGTATTACGGAGCTTCCCAAGGTTACGCGCCCTGGCGAGAAACGACGATTTCTCGAAAGTGTGAGACGGCAGATGTAAAGTCCGACATAGTGGGTCGCTGCAGCCGGCCCGCCAATTGTCTGCAACCGTCCTGTATCGGCTCGATACTCGGGCCAGCTCGACCAGCTTGCGCGCTGCGGCGGCGTGCCATTCGGGCGCATCGTGCACCTTGGGCGGCAGAGCAGCGATGTACTCGCCGGCGTCGCGCAAGGTCAGCAGCTTGCGGTCGGCGATCTCAATCGGACCTTCAAAACAGCGGCCCCAGCCTCGATCGGTCATTCAGCCTAGCCCCACGCCCGTTCGGAATTAAGGGCTTTTTTTCACGAGTCATGCTATTTTATTCCCAAAATCAATTGCCAGGGGAGGACCGCAATGCTCGCGGAAAAATTCTTTCTGGTTCTGGAGACGATTAAAAGTCACTCGTCCGATGAGGGTGTGAGGATTGTCAGTTCAACGCCGCAAGTCCCGGCGAAGCTGCCAACCAAGAAATGAAGCGCGGGGCAGCCTCAGTTGGCGGCCTCTGCATTCAAGACCCGGACATAGGTGCCGCTCTCGTGCAGCTCGAGCCAGCCGCGCTCGACCGCCATCTTGATGCCCGCACCGAACTCCGGGCCGGTGGCTTTCAGTGTGTAGAGGAACGGCGCGTTGATCTTCTCGATATGGATTCGGCCGTCTTGGACGGGCTCAATGCCAGCGGCGATCTCGATGAGTTGTCGTGCGGCGGCCTCGGGGGTGGCGAAGGGGCGTTCGGCGGTGAGTTTCATGAGCGGGCCGACACAAGTCTTAGAACGCCCGCAGCGGCAACGACAACTGCACGCCAAGCGCCCGCCCGGTGAAGCGCTCGATGAACTCCTGCACCGCCACGGACACCTCGCGCCCTTCGTCGGCCACGCGCTGCGACAGCTCCTCGGCAACCTCTCTCGATGCGTCGCGTGACCAG
>NZ_JBANBA010000073.1:0-47338 GCF_059803475.1 Bradyrhizobium sp. UFLA05-89
TCCTTCGAACAAGGAGATGATCTGAAATGATCTAACAACCACTCATCCTTGACCAAGCCCATACAAGTATTCCAGAGGCGGTTGTGGGATACGGAGGAGCCGCGGCGTACTGGATTCCCCGCTTTCGCGGGGAAAGACAGTGGGTTGGGGCGACTAGCCGAAATCCTCCGCCCTGAGCACGATCGGCTGGCCGTGTGGCGTGCGGTCGGCGGCGTGATCCCAGGCATTGCGGTAGCGGTGCAGGGTTTCCGTCGAGGTGACGCCCTTGGTGGCGACCAGTTTTTCCAGCGTGGCAAGCCAGTGCAGATAGTAGGTCTCGCCGGTGTCGGGATCGCCCGCAGCCTGGGCGCGCCTGATCTCCTCTGCGAGCGCTGAGGCCCATTCGCTCCAGGTGAAGACGCCGCGCTCGTGCAATGTCAGCGCCATCGCGAAGGCCTGCGCCTCCCAGGGCGCGCGGAACACCGGACCGTCGTCATCTCGGGGAATGCTTGGGACGGCCGCAGTCGCTCTCGCAGCGGCGGCGGTACTCATCACGCCGGATCCAGATAGGGCTCGAACGCATCGATCGAGATCTTCGAGGTCGGATCGCCATCCGCGCCCCAGAGATCCCGCCCCTCGAACACCACCGTGTAGAGCCATTGCGGATTTTCGCCCAATTCCATCGCGGCCGAATCCGGAAACACCTGGCAGCCATGGTTGCGCTCGACCACGCCAACATGGCCGCGCACATAGCGCGGCAGCCGTGTATGCGTCGCCGGATGGATGTTCTTCGCGCGCACGCGATCGCCGATATTGAAACGCGCCGGCACTGGGGCGGGGCGGGCGAACTTGCCGCGCACCATGATCCGCTCGAGATCGTCGACCTCGAACTTGCCATTCCTAAGCGGCTTTGCCGGCGTCACCGCATGGCCAGCCGCGACGTCCTCCTTCGCGATATAGCCCTTGTCGAGCAGCATCTCCTCGAGCCCCAAAAACCATTTCTGGTAATAGGAGCTCGAGAGATAGACGTGCGGCGGCAGGGTCTCGCGATAGAAGCGCGAGGTGTCGATGTTGAAGGCTCCGGCGCCGCCCATCGCGCGCACCATGGCGAGGACGCGGGCTTCCCAGTCCGCGTGGAAGGTCGGCTCGTTCGGCTCGGGCTCGACCTTGCCGAACCCGTCCATGCCCCCCATGTCGTGCACGCCGTTCATGACGGCGCTCCCGGCGTCTTCGCAAAGCCGGTGCCGATCATGGAATCGCGCGTCACGAGCTCGGCGAGCTGCGCTTCGCTCCAGCCTTCCGTGCCCTCGGGCCGCATTGGCAGCACCAGGAAGCGCGTTTCGGCGGTCGAGTCCCAGACCCTGATTTCCGTCTCCTTCGGCACCGTCACGCCGAAATCGGCGAGCACGCCGCGCGGATCCTTCACCGCACGCGAACGATAGGGCGCAGCCTTGTACCAGACCGGCGGCAGCCCCAGCATTTCCCAGGGGTAACAGGAGCACAGCGTGCACACGACCATGTTGTGGCGTTCGGGCGTATTCTCGACCACGACCAGGTGATCGCCGACGCGGCTGACATGGCCGAGCATGCCGATCGCCTTGCTGCCGTCCTCCAGCAGGACCTCTTTGAAGGCGGGATCAGTCCAGGCCTTGGCGACGACGCGCGCGCCGTTGTGCGGGCCGATCCTGGTCTCGAAGGCCTGGATGATCGCATCCAGCGCGGCCGGATCGACGTAGCCTTTTTCGGTCAAAATGCTCTCGAGCGCGCGCACCCGCAGCTCGGTTTCGGAGAGTTCCGAATGGTCATGATCGTGATGATGGTGGTCGTGTTCGCTGCTCATGCCCGGCAAGATAGGCGCTTCGGTCCGAGCCTGTCGAGACCCCGCGAACCGGATGACGCCACGTGTTTGTGACCTCGCCGGCAGGCTGGCCTCGCGCGGCCATTGATCGCATTGTACTATCCGTGCACGGCCCCGTGGGGCCGGCTGAGCCTCGGTCAACGAGCCGGTACAATGCCACGGGAATTGAGGGGGAGAGCTCATGAAGGCAGACTCAACGCCGGATGACGCGAAGGTGGTCGGCGCGAAGGCACCGGAGGCGAAGGCATTTCGCTGGAAGCTGTACGCCCCGCTCGTGGTGTGGCTTGCGATCTACCTGTGGCCGGTGCCGCAAGGTCTCAACGCCAATCAGTGGCACTATTTCGCGGTGTTCGCGGCCGTCATCACCGGTCTCATCCTGGAGTCGATGCCGGTCGGCGCCGTCGGCCTGATCGGGCTGACGGTCGCCGGTATCAGTGGCTACATCGACCCCGATCCGACGAAATCGCTGCGCTGGATGCTGGCGGGCTTTGCCGAGAGCACGGTGTGGCTGATCGTCGGTGCGTTCGTGTTCTCGATCGGCTACCGCAAGAGCCAGCTTGGCCGGCGCATCGCGCTCGTGCTGGTACGCAGCCTAGGGGGCAACACGCTCGGGCTCGGCTATGCGGTCGCGATGTCGGATTTCCTGCTGGCACCGGCAACGCCCTCGAACACGGCGCGTAGCGGCGGCATCGTCTATCCCATCATCAGCAACATTCCGCGTATCTACGGCTCCGAGCCCGGCCCGACCGCTGGCAAGATCGGCACCTATGTGATGTGGACCGCGTTCGCGGCGACCGCCGTCACGAGCTCGTTGTTCTTCACCGCGCTTGCGCCCAATGCCGCGGCGCTCGCCATCGCCAAGAGGACCGCAGGCATCGACGTAAGCTGGGCGCAGTGGTTCATCGGCTTTGCGCCGCTCGGCATCCTCCTGATGCTGCTGGTGCCGCTTCTGAGCTATGCCATCTGCCGTCCCGAGGTGAAGCGGAGCCCCGAGATCTCCGAATGGGCCAGCAGGGAGCTGGCGACGATGGGGCCGATGTCGCGCCACGAATGGATCATGCTGGGCCTGATCGTGCTCGCGATGTTCCTGTGGATCACGGGATCGACGCCCGACATCAGCCTGCCCATCCTCGGCTCAAACTTCATCAACGCCACCACGGTTGTGTTCATCGTGATCTCCCTGATGCTGGTCACCGGCATCGTCGAGTTCAACGACATCGTCAGCGAGAAGAGCGCCTGGGAGGTGTTCTTTTATTTCACCTCGCTGCTGACGCTGGCCTCGGGCCTGAACGAGATCGGCTTCATCAAATGGTTCGCGAACGAATATGCAAAGCCGCTCGCCGTGCTGTCGCCGTCAACGGCGATGATCATGCTGGTCGCGCTGTTCTTCTGGATCCACTATTTCTTCTCGAGCATCACCTCGCACGCGGCGGCCGTGCTGCCGGTGGTGCTGGCGGTGGGCTCCGGCATCGCCGGGCTTCCGGTCACGACGCTTGCGATGCTCTGCATGTATTCGCTGGGCCTGATGGGCGTGATCTCGCCTTACGCCACCGGGCCGGCGCCGATGTATTTCGGCAGCGGCTATATCGGCAAAGGCCAGTTCTGGAGCTTTGGCCTGATCTTCGGGCTGATCTATTTTGCCGGCCTGCTCGTGATCGTGCTGCCGTGGTTGCAGCTCCGCGGAGGCTAGGACAGAGCGCGAACGAGTTTTTCTCCGACGGAGAGAAATCGGGAAAGCTTTGCCTAGCACGGCCCGAATATCTGCGATTGCAAGACGGACCGGATCGGACGATTGTCCTTGCTGCAACGCAGCGCGCAGTCCGGCAATTCCGCTCGCCTGACGCCAACCACCGCTGCGGCCTCGCCTGGCTGCTCGAGCCGGCGATGTCTTGCGAATGAGAGATTTTCGAATGAATGCACATCAAGCGCTCGCGGTCGGGGAACCGATCGGGGCACACGCAGCGATTTCGCCGGGCGATGCGCCCGACGCCATGGTCCGGTTCGAAGGCATCTCGAAGATCTATCCGGCCTATCGCGACAAGCCGGGCGTCCATGCCTTGCAGGACATCGACTTCGCCATTGCGCGCGGATCGATCACCGGCGTGATCGGCCGTTCAGGCGCAGGCAAGTCGAGCCTGGTGCGCCTGATCAACGGGCTGGAGAAGCCGACCACCGGCCGCGTCGTGGTCGACGGCCGCGACATCTCCGTGCTCGCCGGCCGGAGCTTGCGGCTCGCGCAGCGCTCGATCGGAATGATCTTCCAGCACTTCAACCTGCTGTCCTCGCGCACTGCCGCCGACAACATCGCGCTGCCGCTGGAAATAGCCGGCTGGCCGAAGGCCGAGATCAAGGCGCGTGTTGCCGAGTTGCTCGCGCTCGTCGACATCGCCGACAAGGCCGACCGATATCCCTCGGAGCTCTCCGGCGGCCAGAAGCAGCGCGTCGGCATTGCACGGGCGCTCGCGACGCGCCCTAACGTGCTGCTGTCGGATGAGGCGACCTCGGCACTGGATCCGCAGACCACGCGCGCGATCCTCGATCTGCTCGCGAACATCAATCGCGAGCTCGGCGTAACCATCGTGCTGATCACGCATGAGATGTCCGTGGTGCGGCAGCTCGCGAAGGAGGTGGTCGTGATCGATGCCGGCCACATCGTCGAGCGCGGCCACGTCGCCGACATCTTCACCAAGCCTGCGCATCCCATTACGCAATCCTTCATCGCGGAGGTGGTTGGCGACAGCCTGCCGGTGTCGCTGGCCTCGCGCCTCACGGCGCAGCCGGTTGCGGGCGGGCAGGCCGTGATCCGCGTCCAGGTGCGCGGCACGGGCGCGGGCGATACGCTCGTCGCGCGGCTCGCGCGCGAAGTTGGCATCGACGTGGCGCTGCTCGCGGCGCGCATCGACGAGATCGGCGGCCAGCATGTCGGTTCGCTGACGATCGGAATTCCAGGCGGCGAGGGGGCGGCACAGCAGGTGCTGGCCTGGCTCGCGCAGCATCAATTCAATTCGGAGCGTCTCGGCCATGTCGCCTGAAATGATCAATCTCATCGTCCAGGCAACCGGCGAAAGCCTGTTCATGGTCTCGATCGCCGCACTGCTCGGCACCGTCTTCGGACTGCCAATCGGCGTGTTCCTGGCGACCAGCCGCAAGGGCGAGCTGTTCGCCGCGCCTGCGGTCAATGCCGTGCTCGGCATGGTCGTCAACGCGACGCGCTCGACGCCGTTCATCATCCTGGTGGTCGCGATCATTCCGTTCACGCGGCTCGTCGCGGGCACGTCGATCGGATCGACGGCGGCGATCGTGCCGCTGACGATTGCGTCAACGCCGTTCATCGCAAGACTCGTCGAAGCCGCGATCCGCGAGGTCGATGCCGGCCTGATCGAGACGGCGTCCTCGTTCGGCGCCTCGCCGCTCCAGATCGTGTTCAAGGTGCTGATCCCCGAGGCGCTGCCCGGCCTCGTCCTCGCTCTCACGCTCGCGGTCGTCAGCCTGCTCGGCTACTCCGCGATGGTCGGCGCGGTCGGAGGAGGCGGGCTTGGCGATCTCGGAATCCGCTACGGCTACCAGCGCTTCATGCCGGAGATGATGCTCGCCGTCGTGGTCGTGCTGATTGCGCTGGTGCAGGCGGTCCAGTCCGCTGGCGACTACCTGGCGCAGCGGGTCAATCGCCGGCTGCGGCATCGCTGACGCCAAAAGGAACAAGCTATCGTCTTGATCGTATGCTTCCATGTCGTGGCGGAGGCGAGGGCGCTCCGCCGCTACGATCAGATGGAGAGCTTGCATGCGCATCGAACCGGCCTTCCTGTTTGACCTCGACGGCACGCTGGTCGACAGCGTCTATCAGCACGTACTCGCCTGGAAGCACGCGCTGGATGCCGAGGGCATCGAGCTCTCGGTCTGGCGCATCCATCGCAAGATCGGCATGAGCGGTGGTCTCTTCACCAACCAGCTTCTGCGCGAGATCGGGGTGGAGATCAGCGAGGAGCGCATCGACCGGCTGCGCCGCGCGCACGCGGCATCCTACCAGCAGCAGGCAGGCCAGATCCGTCCGCTGCCGGGCGCGCGTGAATTGCTGCAATGGCTGTCGGAAGCGAAAATCCCATGGGCGATCGCAACCAGCGGCCGGATGGAGACCGCGGCCGTGAACCTCGCTTCGCTCGGCGTCGATCCGCAACGCACGCCCGTGGTGACGCGCGACCAGGTCAAATATGCAAAGCCCGATCCCGATTTGTTTCTCGCTGCCGCGGCGCGGCTCAATGCGCCGATCGAGACGGCGGTCGTGGTCGGCGACAGCGTCTGGGACATGATGGCGGCCGTCCGCTGCCGCGCGCTGGGCGTCGGCCTCTTGAGCGGCGGCTACGGGCCGGACGAGCTGCGCCAATCCGGCGCCTTCCGCGTCTATGACGATCCCGCCGACATGCTGCGCCGGATCGACGAGGTCGGCGGCCGTCGCTAGCGCCCGCGCGAGGAGAGGGCGGGTGGCGCTTTCTTCCTGGTTCTTGCCTGACCTGGGATCATTGCCGGCGCCTGTCGAAGTTCCTTCGCGCCTTTGGGCCTCTCTTGGTCCTTCCTCAGATCAGCGAATTCTTGCCTGAGCAGGTCCACGACGGTTCTGACTTTGGGGAGATCCGCCATGCGCTTGTGGCAGATGATAGCGAGTTCTGCGCGGAGCGAGGCTGGAAGCTCGAGCTTGAGCTCGACGAGTTCGCCCGGTCGCCTGAGTCGATGGGACGTCTTCAGAAGGATCATCGCACCGACGCCTGCCTGGCAGGCCGCGACCTGTACGCTGTAATCGTCGGACGTGAAAGCGGGACGAAAGTCCGCGATCCTGGCCGCTAGCTCCGGATTCGGGCTCGTCATCTCACGCTCTCCCGCCCATGCGATCCAGTCGAGGTCGCGGAAATCGTATTTCGCGGGCAGTCTGCGTGCGTAATCCCTGCTCGCATACGCGCCGATCGGAACGACAACTTCATCGACCGTGATCAGATCAGGATCATCGGACGGATGTCTCCTGAGTGCGATGTCCGCCTCGCCGAGCGAGAGATTCAAGCGTTGCGTGCTGGCCAGAACTTCGAGCGTGATCTGTGGATGCTTTCTCTTGAGCTTCTCCGCGATCGGCGCCAGGAAATCGAAAGCGAACGAGGGGGCCGCCGTGATGCGCACGCGGCCGCTCACGGGCGAGTTCTTCGCATCGAGTGAGCGATTGGCTTCGGTCGCCCATTGCGCCATGCCTTGCGCGGCGGGAAGCAGCCCCGTACCTGCTTTTGTCAAGGCGATGCCCTGGCTCTTGCGGACGAAAAGCGGCTCGCCGAGTCCGTACTCCATCTCTGCGATCCTGCGGCTCAAAGTGGGTTGGCTGACTTTGAGGCGTCGCGCCGCGCCACTCAGGCTCCCGGCGTCGCAAATGGCCAGAAAAATGCGGAGGTCATCCCATTGCAGGTCCACGTTCACTCCTCAGGCTCAGCCGGAGCTATCCAATTATGTATGGCAACATAGGAACTTAGGCGATTGCTATTCTATCGGTCCAGGGCAAAAGCGGCAGCAGAAACGAGGAAGACAATCATGCTCCGCAAATCAGGACTCCTTTTCATTGGCGCCCTTGCCATTGTCGCGCTTTCCGCATGCGCACAGACATCCCATCCAACGCAGCATGCCGGTCTCGGCAAGCCTGTCAGCTCGTCGGCCATGGAAGCGCTGATTGATAAGCCGGGCCCCATCGAGGTTGAGACGGTTGCCAGCGCGGATTGGGTCGCCGATCTATCGGGGCTGCTCAATCTGAAGGACCCCCAAGCCGTGCAGGCAGGGCTCACGGATCACGAGGAGCCGATCCAGATCTACACCCATCTTGTGAAACATCCGACCGAAGGATTCTATATGGTCGACACCGGTGTTTCGAAGCGGTTTGTCGAGGACCCCAAGAGCTTGGGGGTCGGATGGGTGGTGCGGAACTTCGCAAAGCTCGACAAGATGCAAGTCCGGCAAGACCCTCTGTCGATCATCAAATCGGAAGCGGCTCGCCTCAAAGGGGTGCTCATGACCCATCTTCATCTCGATCATATCTCCGGGATGCCGGACATTCCGAACGATGTGCCGTTCTATACAGGTCCTGGAGAGGCCGGGGAGAAGAAGTTCGAGAATGTCTTCGTCGAGGGGATGGAAAACGCCTTCTTTGAGGGCCGGCCAGCCATACAGGAATTTCAGTTTACCAAGGATCCGGACGGGACTTTCAAAGGGGTGATCGATGTCTTCGGTGACGGCTCGTTGTTCGCAATCCTGACTCCCGGACACACGGCGGGCCATGTTTCCTATCTCGCCCGAACGCCGACAGGTCCGGTGCTCCTCACTGGCGACGCTTGCCACACGCGCTGGGGCTGGGAGCACAGCGTCGAACCTGGGAGTTTTACATTCGACCGGGAAGAGGAACGGAAGAGCTTGCTTGCGTTGAGGGCCTTGAGTGAACGTCACCCGAAAATGATCGTGAAATTGGGTCATCAGCCCTAACGCTGCGAGGCCAGCTTCTTCTCCGCCGATGAACCTTCCCGCGGAATCCGGGCACAAAGGGAGACAGCCCTTACCTCCGCGGGACCCTCATGAAATGGCTTAGCCTCGTCTGCCTGCTCATACTCGCCACCAACGCGCGTGCGGCTTCTCCAGAGCAGCACTACCTTGATCTGCGTGATCGCTACATCGCAAAATTCGCCAAGGCTCCCGAAAACGACGAAACCAACAAGCAGCACGACGCAGCAATCAAGGAGCTGTCTGAGGTGCTGCGCGGCCTTATCGGACCTGTGACGATCAAGGGGCTTCCCGCCGAGGCAACCTCCAACGTCGACACGCTGTACAAGGACGACATCGGCTTCGGCCATCTCGACGGGCTCGTTTTCAGGAGCGAAGGCGACAAGACGAACGTCGTGGTGACGACCACGGGGCTGCTCAAGCACTGGCTCGGCGATCACCGCAAAGACAGCATGCCGCAGGAGATCGACGCCGCGTTCAAATCGGAAGAGTTCTACTATGCTGCCATCCAGGACGCCGCCTTCGCCAAATATGCGGAGCTGCCGATCACCAAGCCTGCAGCGGCGAGTATCGCGATCGCCGTGCTGGGCCTGCGCGGCAATGGCGAGATCAAGGGGCTGCCTAGCGAAATCGACGTGGTCGTGATCCAGGGCGAGAATGTCTTTTTCGTCGCGGTCCGCGACGCCGTGAAGACGGCAGAGATCCCGGCCTGCGAGCAGGTCTGGAAACAGATGATGGCAAAGCCCCTCAACAAGAAGGACCCGCGGGGCGATATGGCCCGCGAGGACCACGCGATGACCGCATACACGGCGTGCTTCGCCAAGGCGGCCCCAAACCAAAGCTGGTTCGCAACGGCCATCAAGAAGGCGCAGAGCCAGATCGAGCTATTGCCGTTGCGATAGTCTTGGTGCGCGTCTCGCCGAAAAATGCGTGGGCGCTCCTGAAAGCATGACCGACGGAAGCACTATTTACGCGCCGTGATCATCTCCAGTTCGATCGCAGTGCCCATCGCGGCATATCCTGCGCGGTTGGGGTGGAGCTTGTCGCCCGGTCCACCCGTCGATGAATTGGGCTGCATCGCGGCCTTGATCTCGCCGGTCGCGGCATCGAACGTCACCGCGTCGAAATCGGCGACGCCGTCGAAAATCTTGCTCGTGCGCAGGAACTCGTTGAGCGCCTTGCGCTTGGCGTCGACCTCAACGCGGCCGTGCGTCACGATGATGCTGTGCAGCGCCGATGTCAGGGTCGCGGCAACGATCGTCACGCCGGGGATGCGCTCGCGCAGCCGCGCGACGCCGCTGGAATAGCCGTCCTCCACCGTCTTCACGGCCGCATCGGCTGCCCCGAAGTCGTTGATGCCTTCCATCCAGATCACCGCAGCGACACCCGGCAGGCTGATGACGTCACGATCGAGCCGCGAGATTGCCGAAGGGCCGCCCGCAAACGGCTTGTCCGGGGAATAATCCGATGGGCCTGCGACCTGGTTGCCACCGATGCCTTGATTGACGACGACGTATTCGTCACCGAAACGCGCATGCAACCGGCGCGACAGGACGTCCGGCCAGCGGTCATCGCCGTTGATCGTGGTCCCGGTGCCGTCCGTGATCGAGTCGCCAAAGGCGACGATCAATTGGGTACGATCGGCGACGCTCATGTCGACCTCATCCAGGAAGTACCAGGAGGTGGTGGAGAACGGGAAGCCGGCCTCGGCGATCTCGCTGCTCCTGGAACCATCACCGGGCGCGGTCAGATAGGATGTGGTCAGCGCCTTTGCGTGCCACGTCATCGGACCGCTCTCTCCGGCCACGTGGAAGCTGACTGCAAGCTTCCGGCCTCCGAGCAGCGCCGCGGTGGAGGGGCCGACAAACCCGAGCGTGACGGGATCGGAGACAACGCTTTCGCCCGCAGGGATCGTGATGAGGGACTTGCCGCCGAACCGAGCCGCAACATTGGTGCCCTCGACAATGGCGGCGCCGCTCTGCTGCAAGCCGACGAATACGTCATCGAATGTCGCCGGCCGTGTTCCAAACACGTTCGACAGCCGAATGCGGGTCTGGCCTCCCCACACATCAGGCCGAACGACGAGGCGAAAGCTCTGATCCCGAGCGCCCAGCTCCGGAGAGGGAAAGGCAAATCGGAGCTCGGGCTGCGCGGTCGCATTCCCTGCCGGATAGGGCCCCTGAGCCGAGCCGGTCCAACTCGCGATCCAGCGGTCCGCACGCGCCGGCACCGACAACGCTAGCAGGGCGACAACGGTCCCCACGGCGCGCGCGAAACCCTGCATCAGCGTCTCCTCTCGATGCCATTTTTGGTTGCAGGCAGTCTGCTCCGAAGGTTGCCGCCAGGCAAGATGCGCGGCCCTCATGCCTGAGGGCCCGGCGACCTCTCGAATTCAATCGCAATTTTCGCCAGCGCGTTGGACTGTCCCCACGGGATTACCGGCATCAGCAGCAGAGCTGACGGATATCGGAGCGACGCCGTTAAAGCGTCCCACCGAGATTCCAGCCGCGGCCGCCCTCGCCAAAAATCTCGTAGCCCGTCGGCGTCACCGCGACGGTATCCTCGAGCTTGATGAAGCCACGCTTGGGATGCTTCATCGTGGTCTCGATCGAAACCACCATGCCGGGCTCTAGCGGCAGCCGTGCGTCGGGATCATCGTAGGGAACCGGACCCTTGGCGGTCAGGCGAGGGGCCTCGTGGCTGACGAGGCCCATGCCGTGAGCCAGGAAGTCCGTGCAGTCACGCTGGCTGATCTTGGCCAACTCTTGCTCGGCCGCGGCATAGATGGCGCCGCCAAGTGCACCAGGCCGCACGGCGGCAAAGGCTGCGCGCTGGACGACCTCGATCTCGGCCAGCAAGTCCTTCAACTCGGCGTCCGGCTCGCCCAGCACGGCCATGCGGGCGAGGTCGCCGATATAACCATGGTAGTTTCCACCCGAGTCGAGCGAGAGCACGTCGCCTTGCTCCCAGCGCTGCGGCGACGGCGCCCGATTGTGGCTGTTGCCGCAGGCAAGCAGGCAATACTCAAAGGTCAGCCCACGCTGCACCTCCGCGACGCGCAAGGCGTCGGACAGCTGCCGCTTGGTCGTGCCCGGACCGTGCTTCGAAATCACCTCCAGCATGGAGGCGATGACGAGCTCCGATGCCGTCTTGAGCTCGGCAAGCTCCGCCGCCGACTTGACCGCACGCAAGCGCTCCAGCACGAAAAGCGCGTCCTTGAACTCGGCACCGGGCAGGGCGTCGGCAAGCGCCCTCCCTGCGTCCATCGGCAGGAACGCCATCTCGACCCCGACCCGCTTCACCGGCACACCAGCGTCCTTCAGGACGTTAACGGCGCAGGTGACGGCGTCGACCGAGCCGCTCGACTCGGTCCGGAGCTGCGACACCCAGGGCGGCGCCACGGCGCGTTGATGGGTCTCCAGACGATGCCCGACATAGATGGCCTTGCCGGGCGCGCCCTTGGGATAGACCAGGACCGGCAGATATCGGCTGACGCCCATCGCATCCATGTAGTCGAAGAAGATCGCGCGCTCGGCCCCGAGCAGGTACTGCACGTTGTGCTTTGAGGTCGCAATCAGGACGTCGAGGCCGGCGGCCTCCATCAGACGGTCGAGCTTGGCGGCATCGAATGGAATGGCGCGGGACTCAGATCCGCGGGCGACGTGCTCCTGCATGATGGACCTCCCATTGAAGCGGCGGTTTGGATCGCCTGTGTTCGTTGCAGCGCCACCCGATTAACAGTCGTCGGATGGTCGCTGATCGGTCGCGGATTGTGAGCCGGGAGCGGGGTTCCGGGTAGCTGCGGAATTGTCCGGCCTGATCTGCGCACCCATATCCGTAATTCGCATAAGGTATATTATGGAATATATTTATATCAAATTAGATCAGATATTTAGACGGAATTCCTGACACCACGCATTCGATTGCGCCCTCAACTCGTCGCAGCCGTTGAGCTCGTAACCGCGATCGGGCGCTACTTTGCATGGGGTTGTTTTGCGGATTTTGATGGCGTGCACGCACCTTGCGAAAGCCGATATTGCCGCGGCTTGGCTCGGCTGCAATAAGCGACACCTCGCGAGATCGCAGATGACCTCATGGCCTTCCGTCCGTATAGGTTTGCGTCTCAGAACAACAACAAACCTTTTGGGAGCAAACCCCCGATGAGCTTTTCCCGACGCACGCTTCTCAAGGCCTCCGCCGCGACCGCGGTCCTCAGCGGTATCGGCGCCCCCCATGTGGCGCGCGCCCAGACGGCCCAGTTTGCGTACAAATACGCCAACAACCTGCCGGACACCCATCCGCTGAACATCCGCGCCAAGGAGATGGCCGCGGCGATCAAGAGCGAGACAGACGGCAAGTTCGACCTCCAGATCTTCCCGAACAACCAGCTCGGCTCGGACACCGACATGCTGAGCCAGATCCGCTCCGGTGGCGTCGAGTTCTTCACGCTGTCCGGCCTGATCCTGGCGACGCTGGTGCCGGCGGCCTCGATCAACGGCATCGGCTTCGCATTCCCGGACTACGACACGGTCTGGAAGGCCATGGACGGCGACCTCGGCGCCCATGTACGCGGCGAGATCAAGAAGGCCGGCCTCGAGGTCATGGACAAGATCTGGGACAACGGTTTCCGCCAGACCACGTCCTCGACCAAGCCGATCAACGGCCCGGACGACCTGAAGGGTTTCAAGATCCGCGTGCCGGTGTCGCCGCTATGGACCTCGATGTTCAAGGCGTTCGATGCGGCGCCCGCCTCGATCAATTTCAGCGAGGTCTATTCGGCGCTCCAGACCAAGGTCGTCGAAGGCCAGGAGAACCCCCTGGCGATCATCTCGACTGCAAAGCTCTACGAGGTGCAGAAATACTGCTCGCTGACCAACCACATGTGGGACGGCTTCTGGTTCCTGGCGAACCGCCGTGCCTGGGAAAAGCTCCCACA
The DNA here is from genome assembly GCF_059803475.1 of Bradyrhizobium sp. UFLA05-89. NCBI lineage: Bacteria > Pseudomonadati > Pseudomonadota > Alphaproteobacteria > Hyphomicrobiales > Nitrobacteraceae > Bradyrhizobium > Bradyrhizobium sp. UFLA05-89. Next base: position 13,290 of record NZ_JBANBA010000073.1, read on the forward strand.
GGATGTCCGCGCCATCGTCGCCAAGAATATCAACGCCGCCGCGCTCAAGGAGCGCGAAGACACCGCCAAGCTCAACGCCAACCTCCAGCAGGAACTGGCGGGCAAGGGCCTGACCTTCAACCAGCCGACGACTGCGCCGTTCCGCGACAAGCTGCGTAGCGCCGGCTTCTATGCCGAATGGAAAGGCAAGTATGGCGACCAGGCCTGGGACCTGCTGGAAAAGGCCGTCGGCAAGCTGTCGTAACGCACAAAGGCCGTCATGGCTCACATCGAGGTTCAGGTGACCGAGGTGGTGGGCGAGGTGACTGTGCAGTCCCCTCGCCGACCTTCGTTTCTGGCTTCGCTGGAGCGCGTGCTCGGCTTCATCGTCGAGATCCCGGCGGCGATCCTGGTGGTCGCCGAGATCGTCATTCTGTTCGCCGGCGTCGTCGCACGCTACGGCTTTCACCGGCCGCTGATCTGGTCGGACGAACTCGCATCCATCCTGTTCCTGTGGCTTGCGATGCTGGGCGCGGCTGTGGCGTTCCGCCGCTCCGAGCACATGCGCATGACGGCGATCGTCGCGAGCGCGAGCCCCGCGATGCGCGCCTATCTCGATCTCGTGGCGGTCTGCGCCGCGCTGGCGTTCCTCGTGATGATCGTCTGGCCGTCCTACGACTACGCCTATGAGGAAAGCTTCATCACGACGCCCGCGCTGCAGATCTCAAACATGTGGCGCGCCGCTGCGCTACCGATCGGCATCTGCCTGATGGCGGTGTTTGCGGTGCTGCGCCTGCTGCGCGCCGCCGACTATCGCACCGTGCTGACGGCCGCCGTGACCGTTGCCGCCGTCGTCGGTTTGTTCTGGCTCGCCGAGCCGTACTTGCGGACGCTCGGCAATCTCAACCTGGTGATATTCTTCGTCGGCGTCGCCGGCTTCTGCGTCTTTGCCGGCGTTCCCATTGCGTTCGGCTTTGGCCTTGCGATCTTCGGCTATCTTGCGCTGACCACGCGCACGCCGGTGATGGTGCTGGTCGGGCGGATGGACGAGGGCATGAGTCATCTGATCCTGCTCTCGGTGCCGCTGTTCGTATTCCTGGGACTTTTGATCGAGATGACCGGCATGGCGCGGGCCATGGTCGCGTTCCTGGCGAGCCTGCTCGGTCATGTCCGCGGCGGGCTGCATTACGTGCTGGTCGGCGCCATGTACCTGGTCTCCGGCATCTCCGGCGCCAAGGCAGCCGACATGGCCGCGGTCGCGCCGGTGCTGTTCCCAGAAATGAAGCAGCGCGGCGCCAAGCCCGGCGATCTCGTCGCCCTGCTCGCGGCCACCGGCGCGCAGACCGAAACCATTCCGCCCAGCCTCGTGCTGATCACCATCGGCTCGGTCACGGGCGTCTCGATTGCCGCGCTGTTCACCGGCGGCCTGCTGCCGGGCGGGGTGCTCGCCCTGACGCTCTGCATGCTGGTCTGGTGGCGCTACCGCCACGAGGACATGAGCCATGTCCGCCGCGCCAGTGCGGGCGAGATCGGCAAGACCTTCGTCATCGCCCTGCCCGCGCTCGCGCTGCCCTTCGTGATCCGCTACGCCGTGGTCGAGGGGATCGCGACCGCGACCGAGGTCTCGACCATCGGTATCGTCTATGGCGTGCTGGTCGGCCTTTTGATCTACCGCCGCTTCGACTGGCGACGGCTGTTTCCGATGCTGGTCGAGACTGCCGCGCTGTCGGGGGCGATCCTCCTGATCATCGGCACCGCCACGGGCATGGCCTGGGGCCTGACGCAATCGGGCTTCTCGCGCTCGCTTGCGTCCGCCATGACCGGACTGCCCGGCGGCTCTGCGTCCTTCATCGCGGTCTCGATCCTGGCCTTCACCATCCTCGGCAGCGTGCTGGAAGGCATTCCCGCCATCGTGCTGTTCGGGCCGCTTCTGTTTCCGATCGCGCGCGCCGTCGGCGTGCACGAGGTGCACTATGCCATGGTCATCATCCTCGCCATGGGCATCGGCCTGTTCGCCCCGCCCTTCGGCGTCGGCTATTATGCCGCCTGCGCGATTGGACGCGTTGACCCCGCCGAAGGCATCAGGCCAATCTGGGGCTACCTACTGGCGTTGCTCGTAGGATTGATTATCGTTGCGATCTTCCCGTGGATTTCGATCGGATTCCTTTGAAGCGTTGAGGGAGTGTGCCGATGAGTGAGACGCAGAACCCCTACAATATCGGCCTGGACAAGACGCCCGCGAACTACGTGCCCTTGAGCCCGCTGAGCTTCCTCGCGCGCAGCGCCGCCGTCTATCCCGACCATGTCAGCACCGTCTATGAAGGCCGCAGTTTTACCTGGGCCGAGACCTATCAGCGGTGCCGGCGCTTTGCATCGTATCTGGCAGGCAAGGGCATCGGCACCAGTGACACCGTGGCGGCCATGCTGCCGAACGTGCCGGCGATGAACGAGGTGCACTTCGCGGTCCCCATGACCGGCGCGGTGCTCAATGCTTTGAACATCCGCCTCGATGCGCCCTCGATCGCGTTCCAGCTCGATCACGGCGCGGCCAAGATCATCCTGGTCGATCCCGAGTTTGCCGGTGTCATCACCGATGCGCTGGCGCAGATGAAGGGACCAAAGCCGTTCGTGATCGACGTCGACGACGCTTCGTTCAAGGGTGGCAAGCGCATCGGCGAGATCGAGTATGAGGCAGCGGTCGCGCAGGGCGATCCCGGCTTCAACGCGATCCCGCCGCAGGACGAATGGGACGCGATCGCACTGAGCTACACCTCGGGCACCACGGGTAATCCCAAGGGCGTGGTCACCCATCACCGCGGCGCGTATTTGAACGCCGTCAGCAACATCCTCGCCGGCAATCTCGGCCAGCACCCGGTGTACCTCTGGACGCTGCCGATGTTCCATTGCAACGGCTGGTGCTTCCCCTGGACCATTGCCGCAGCCGCCGGCATTAACGTCTGCCTGCGCAAGGTTGAGCCGACAAAGATCTTCGAACTGATCAAGACGCATGGCGTCACCCATATGTGCGGCGCGCCGATCGTCTACAACACGCTGATCAACGGACCCGATGCGCCCAAGGAAACTTCGACGGGAACGGCTGCGCGGCGCGTCGTCGGCCTGATTGCAGGCGCCGCTCCGCCGGTTGCGGTGCTCGAGGGCGCCGAAAGCATCGGCATCAAGCTCACGCACGTTTATGGGCTCACCGAGGTCTATGGCCCTGCCTCCGTCTGCGCCGAGCAGCCGGGCTGGGACGAGCTGTCCGCGCCCGAGCGCGCGCGGATGAAGCGGCGGCAGGGCGTGCCCTACCCGCTGGAGGAAGGCGTCACCGTCATCAATCCGCAGACCATGCAGGAGGTGCCGCGAGACGGCGAGACCATCGGCGAGGTCATGTTCCGCGGCAACATCGTGATGAAGGGCTATCTGAAGAACGACAAGGCCACCAAAGAGGCCTTCGAAGGCGGCTGGTTTCACACCGGTGATCTCGGCGTGCTCGACGAGCACGGTTACGTCATCATCAAGGACCGCTCCAAGGACATCATCATCTCCGGCGGCGAGAACATTTCGTCGGTCGAGGTCGAGGACATCCTCTACAAGCACCCGGCCGTACTGTTCGCCGCGGTCGTGGCCAAGCCGGACGCGAAATGGGGCGAGGTGCCCTGCGCCTTCGTCGAGCTGAAGGAGGGTGCGAGCGCAAGCGAAGCCGACATCATCGCCTTCTGCCGCTCGCATATGTCCGGTTTCAAGACCCCGAAGGCGGTCGTGTTCGGGCCGATCCCCAAGACGTCCACCGGCAAGATCCAGAAATTCCTGCTGCGCAACCAGGTGGACTCGGCGAAGGCGATCTCGGCCTGATTCGCCCGTTATCTGCGATCGAGGCTCGGGTTCCCGTGAAAGTCCGGAAACGGCCGGAAAAGATTTGAAAAAAATCCCGGCCCGCCTACGGTTTCGCAAGGTCGGATTCGCTGATTCCCGAACGAGGCGCTGCGCGATTGGCGCGGCGAGGCGACCGGCTCGGTGGGGCGCTTCATGCGATATGTCTTGCGCACAGACGCATCTTTGCGTCTGGCGCCGCTATTGATGATCGGATTGCTGCCGGGCATCGCGCACGCGCAAGGCCTGCCGGAGGCTCCCGTCGGTGCGCCTGCGCCGGAGCAGACCACCGCTCCCACACCTTCCCCGCAAGTAACCCAAACGCCCGCAGGTCCGGCGTCGCCAGCGACCACGAGTGTGGGCAACGCGGCCGCCCTCAGCAGCAGCGTCGTCACGGGCGGCACGACCTCACCTCCCGCCGGCAGCAATCCAACCAGTCAGCCGAGCATCGCTGCTACGGCCATGGCGCCGCCTTCGGGTGTGAACGCCGGCTTCAGCCTGGCATCTCCGTCCGGGCCGTTGGCGCTGGCGCAGGCCGAAACCGCGCAAGCGACTTTCCTCGCAATGACGCAGTTCACACAGACGCTGCTTGATCCTGCGATCGACGGCCGAGCAGCGGACGCCTCGCCAGCGCTCGCCGACGAAACATTGGCAGCCTACGCGGCAATCCCGTCAGATCGAATGCGCGGCGGTGTCGGGCGCGAGGTCTACGAGGCCGTCTACGGCAAAATGCCCCTCACCGGCTCCTCTTATGCGCCGCATTGGAACGTCTGGGCTTCGGGCATCGGCGGCTCGCAAGTGGCGGGCAGCAACGCCGCGCCGGGCGCGGGTTCATCGAGCCGGATTTTTGCAACCGCGGTCGGCGCCGATTACTCCCTGTCGCCGCAAACGCGGCTTGGCTTTGCGATGGCCGGCGGCGGCACCAATTTCGCCGGCAGCGCCGGCAGCGGCCGCTCCGATCTGTTTCAGGCAGGCGCCTTCGTCAGGCGTACGGTCGGGCAGGCCTATGTCGCCACAGCGCTCGCCTATGGCTGGCAGGCGATCACCAGCGATCATCCCGGCATCGACCAACTCAATGCGGCCTTCAACGCCAATGCCTATTCCGGCCGTGTCGAGACCGGCTACCGCTTCACGACGCCTTGGCTCGGCGTGACCGCCTACGCCGCTGGACAGTTCATGGCCTTCAGCCTGCCGGCCAATGCGACCCAACCGACTTTTGCTACGAACGCCTTTGTAGCGGCCTTCGGCAGCGATCGTGTCACCGATAGCCGCAGCGAACTGGGCATGCGCACCAACACGTCCTTCGCGCTCCAGGGCGGTGTGCTGAATTTACGCACGCACCTCACATGGGCGCATGATTTCAGCGCCGCAAGCACGGTTGCACCGGCCTTCCAGGCGCTGCCCGGGCTCGGCTACGTCGCCAGCGGGGCGGCGCTGGCACCGAACGCAGCGCTTGCGGGCGGGGCGATCGAATTGAAATGGCTCAACGGCTGGGCCGCGGCCGCAAGCTTCGACGGCGAATTCGCCAGTCAGGTGCGGTCCTATACCGGCAAGGCCGTCATGCGCTACGCCTGGTAGGACTCACGCTCAACGCGTTTCCAGCCGCATACCGTCATACGCCGGCACCACGCCCGCCGGCAGCTTATGCCTCACCACCTCGTAATCGACGTCCGCGGTCATGTTGGTGATGACGGCGCGCTTCGGCTTGAAGCGCTCGATCCAGGACAGCGCGTCGTTGATGCTGAAATGGCTGACGTGACCGGTGTAACGCAGGCCATCGACGATCCACAGATCTAGATTTTCCAGGGCGCCCCAGCTTTCGCGCGGAATGTCGTTGAGGTCGGGCGTGTAGGCGGCATCGCCAATGCGGTAGCCGAGCGCGGGGATCTGGCCGTGCTGCACGAGGAAGGCCGTCATCTTCACCGCGCCCCCCTTCCCCAAAATGGTCTGGGTCTCGCCCGCCTCGATGGAGTGCCGCGTCAGGATTGGCGGATAGTCGCTGCCCTCCGGCGAGATGAAACAATAGGAGAACCGCGCCATGATGTCCTTGGCGGTCGACTGATTGAAATAGGTCGGAATGCGCTTGCGCATATGCAGCACGACCGAGCGCAGATCGTCCATGCCGTGGGTCTGGTCGGCATGCTCATGGGTCAGGAACACGGCGTCGATGTGATCGACATTGGCGTCGATGAGCTGCTCGCGCAGGTCGGGCGAGGTGTCGATCACGATCCGCGTGGTGCCGTGCTCGCCGGCCTGCTCGACCAGCAGTGAGCAGCGGCGGCGGCGGTTCTTTGGATTGTTGGGATCGCAGGCGCCCCAGCCGAGCGCCGGGCGCGGCACGCCGGCAGAGGAGCCGCAGCCCAGAATCGTCAGCGTCAGTGTCATGCGGCGTCCCTGGTTCAGGCCTTCACCCTGGAGAACAGGCGGAAGAAGTTTTCGGTGGTCTGGCGCGAGATCTGCTCGAGCGATACGCCGCGCGTCTCGGCGAGCACCTTTGCTACCTCCACAACATAAGCCGGCTCGTTGCGTTTTCCCCGGAATTTGCCCGGCGCGAGATAGGGCGAATCCGTTTCCACGAGGATGCGGTCCGCTGGAAGCTCGGCCGCGAGCGCGCGCAAGGCTTCCGACTTCTTGAAGGTCAGGATGCCCGTGAAACCGATGTATAGCCCGAGTGAAATCGCTTTCAGCGCAAGCTCACGTCCGCCGGTGTAACAATGCAGCACGGCGGCAAATGATCCTTTCGCGACTTCCTCCTCCAGGATGCGCCCACAATCCTCGTCCGCCTCGCGGGTGTGGATCACGAGCGGCAGGCCGGTTGCGCGTGCCGCGGCAATATGGGCGCGAAAGCCCCTCGCCTGCGCCTGCGGCGAGCCGTTGTCGTAGAAATAGTCAAGCCCAGCCTCCCCAAGCGCAACTACTTTGGGATGCTTCGTCAGCGCGATCAGCTCGTCCGGCGGGATGCCGTCCTCTTCATCCGCATTGTGCGGATGGGTGCCGACCGAACAATAGACATTGTCGTAGCGCTCGGCGATCGAGATGAGCTGGTCGAGCTTGCGCACCCGCGTCGAGATCGTGACCATGCGGCCAACGCCTGCGGCAGCCGCACGCGACACGATCCCGTCGAGATCGTCCGAGAAATCCGGAAAATCCAGATGGCAGTGACTGTCGACCAGCATCGTCCGGGCCTTAGGCAGCCGACTCGACGTAGCGCGGGAACGCCGGCGTCGGCGCAGGAAGCGCCGAGCCGGGCGCGATCCGCTTCTCGCCGCCGAGCATCGCGAAGGTGCGTTCGCCTTCGGGGATACCGAGGCTATCGAGCAGCTTGGCCGAGGCGCTCGGCATCGCGGGCTGGGTCAGGACCGCGATCTGACGCACGACTTCGGCGGTCACATACAGGACCGTCTTCTGCCGCGCCGGATCGGTCTTCGCCAGCGCCCAGGGCGCCTCGCCCGCGAAATAGCGGTTGGCTTCGGCGACCACGGCCCATACCGCGTTGAGCCATTGATGGATTTGCTGCGTCGCCATCGCTTCGCGCGCAAGCGCGATCATGCCGTCAGCCTGCGCCAGCATCGCCTTGTCGTTGTCGCTGAACTCGCCGGGCTCCGGGAGCACGCCACCGAGCTGCTTGGCGATCATCGACAGCGAGCGCTGTGCGAGATTGCCGAGATCGTTGGCGAGATCCGCATTGATGCGCGCGACGATGGCTTCATGGTTGTAGTTGCCATCCTGGCCGTACGGCACCTCGCGCAGAAAGAAATAGCGCATTTGGTCGACGCCATACTGATCCGCGAGATTGAAGGGATCGACGACATTGCCGACCGACTTCGACATCTTCTCGCCCCTGTTGAACAGGAAGCCATGGGCATAGACCCGCTTCGGCACGGGAATGCCGGCTGACATCAGGAATGCAGGCCAGTAGACTGCATGGAAGCGGATGATGTCCTTGCCGATGATATGGACATCGGCCGGCCAATAGCGCCAATTGCCATCGCTCTCGTCGGGAAAGCCGACGCCGGTGATGTAGTTGGTCAGCGCATCGACCCAGACATACATCACGTGTTCTTCGTCGCCGGGCACTTTCACGCCCCAGTCGAAGGTGGTGCGCGAGATCGAGAGATCGCGCAGGCCGCTTCTGACGAAGCTCACCACCTCGTTCTTGCGCGCATCCGGACCGATGAACTCGGGATTGTCCTCATAGAGCTTCAGGAGCCTGTCCTGATAGGCAGACAATCGGAAGAAATAGCTCTTCTCCTCCACCCATTCGACCGGCGTACCCTGCGGGCCGAGCCGCACGCCGTCATCGTTCAGGCGCGTCTCGTCCTCAGCATAGTACGCCTCGTCGCGCACCGAGTACCAGCCGGCGTAGGTGTCGACGTAGATGTCGTCGCTCGCAGCCATCCGCCGCCAGATCTCCTGGCTGGAGCGATGATGCTGCTCCTCGGTGGTGCGGATGAAACGGTCGAACGAGACGTCGAGCCGCTGATCCATCTCCCTGAAGCGGTTGGCGTTACGCGTCGCGAGCGCCGACGGCGTCAGCCCCTCGTTCTGCGCGGTCTGGATCATCTTCAGCCCGTGCTCGTCGGTACCGGTCAGGAAGAACACGTCCTTGCCCTCGAGCCGCGCAAAGCGCGCGAGCACGTCGGCCGAGATCGCCTCGTAGGCGTGGCCGATATGGGGCTGACCATTGGGATAGGCGATCGCGGTCGTGATGTAGAAGGCATTTTCGCGCGACGGCGCGGCCACTGGCGCGGCGGCCTGCGGAGCGACTACTTTCTTCGCAGGCGTGCGCGGCGCTTTCGGCTTCGCAACTTTCGGAAGAGCCGCGGCGGCGGCCGGCGCCGCGGGAGGCGCAGCCACCACGGTCGTCGTCACGGCCTTGGCCGGTTTCCCGGCGGCCTTCTTCTTGGCCGCGAGCTGCTTCTTCGCGCTCTCCTTACTGGCCTTCTTCGGCGTCTTGGTCACGCGCGCCTTGGCCTTGGACTTCTTCGCTGTCTTGGCAGCAACCTTGCTGGTCTTTTTGACAGCCTTGCGCGCTCGCGACTTGGCCGACCGCTTCGCAGCCTTCTTGGCGGTTTTCTTGGCCGTTTTCTTGGCGGTCTTCTTCGCAGCCTTTTTGCCGCTCTTGCGTTTGACGGTTTTCTTAGCTCGCGTTGCCACCACGAATTCCTTTACGGCTCTCAAAAAAATGGAAACCAGCGCCTAGCGCGTTGCGTCCGCGAGCCAGCCGAACACCGAAAAAACCAGCGGCTTGCGCTCCAGATTGTAGGTTTCGGTGTCGCGTGCGGCGCGGACGATCTTTTCCCATACCTCCGCAAGCCGTGCAAGGCGCGGCAGGTTCTGGTTGGCGCTGGCCTCATCCGCATGCAACCGCTCGGCGATCCAGCGGTCGATGCCGTCGATGAAGGCCGCGAGCGCCACGCGGTCGCTGGTGCCAAGCGAATCGCCGAGCGTGTGTAACTCCTTTGGATCGACCTGCGGCAGGCGCGCAAGCAGCGCCGCGGTACGCTGCTGGAGCTTCAGCGCATCGCCGCCGAGCAGCGTCAGCGCCCGTGCGACGCTGCCCTCGGCAGCCTCTGCCGCCTCTCGCAGAGCTGGATCGCTCACGTCAAGATCGGCGGCCACGGCCGCAGCGCCGATCACGTCGTCGATCGCCAGCGAGCGCAGCCGCAGCTTGCGGCAGCGCGACTGGATCGTCGCCAGCACCCGCGCCGGCGCGTGGCTGACCAACAGGAACAGCGATTGCTGCGGCGGCTCCTCAAGGATCTTCAGCAGCGCGTTCGCCGCGTTCGGATTGAGCTCGTCGACGGTATCGACGATGCAGACGCGCCAGCCTTCGGCAGCCGCCGTCGAGCCGAAAAACGCTATCGTCTCGCGCGTCTCGTCGACCGTGATGACCGTCCGCATTACGCCGCGATCGTTCGCAGTGCGCTCGAGCGTCAACAGTCCGCCATGTGAGCCGGCGGCAACCTGGCGCGCCACGGCGTCGTTCGGATCGATCGACAGATCCTCGGCCCGCTGCACGGCGGGCCCGAGCGGCTGGCCGTGTGCGAGCACGAAACGCGCCATCCGGTACGCCAGCGTCGCCTTGCCGATACCTTGCGGTCCGCCGATCAGCCAGGCATGCGGAATGCGCCCGCTGCGATAGGCGGTGAGCAGCGCCACTTCGGCTTCGCGATGGCCGAACAGGCGGCTGGTCTCGCGCGGATGCGGGATCGCGGTCTCGCGCTCGGTCTGGCGCGGGCTCATGCGGACGCAGCCTTCGTCGGCGCGCTGAACACGCGATCGCGCAACGCCGCCCAGATTCGCGCGGCGACCGTGTCCGCGTCGCCGCTGGCGTCGATCAGCACGCAGCGACCGGGATCGCCGGCTGCGATCTTGCGATAGGCCTCGCGCAGATCCTGGTGGAATTTCAGGCTCTCGCCCTCGAAGCGATCCGGCGTGCCGCTACCACGCCGAGCGGCCGCGCGTTGGAGACCGATCTCAACCGGCAGATCGAGGATGATCGTGACGTCCGGCTTGAGATCTCCAATCGTGACCCGCTGCATCGCGTTGATGACACCTTCGGGCACGCTGCCGAGGCTGCCCTGATAGGCTCGCGTCGAGTCGGCGAAACGATCGCACAGGACCCACGTGCCCTGGTTGAGTGCCGGCTCGATCACGGTGCGGACATGGTCGTCGCGGGCGGCCGCGAACAACAGCGTCTCGGCATCCGGCCCGAGCAGCTTGCCCATCCCGGACAGCACGAGATGGCGCATGATCTCGGCGCCCGGCGAACCGCCAGGCTCGCGGGTGACGATGGTCTTCAGCTTCATGGCGTTGAGCCGGTCGGCGAGCCGCTTGATCTGGGTCGATTTGCCGGAGCCCTCGCCGCCTTCAAAGGTGATGAATCGCCCGCGCCCCGACGGCGGCTTCATTGCAATCTCGCTCATGGTCAGAGCTTCTCGGCGCCCGCGCGGAACATGCCGATCACGAGCTCGCTCGCGCCGTCGATCGCGCGCCGCACGGTTGAGCCGGTGCCGATTGCCTCCGCCGCATAGACCGGTGTCTCCACCGCGATTTGGCCGCTGCGCCAGACCCGCACGACGCCGACCGGCTGTCCCTCCTGGACCGGCGCGCGCACCGGGCCGCTATAGACGATGCGCGCGATCAGCTTGTCGCCGCCGTTCTTGTGCACCATCACCTTGACCGGGGTTTTGGCGACGAGCTTGACCGAGCGGCTCTCGCCGCCGAACACCTTTGCATAGCCCACCGGCTGATCGGCCGCGATCAGCGTCCGGGTCTCGAAGTTGCGAAAGCCCCATTCCAGCATCTTCTTGGCTTCGGTGGCGCGATCCTCGGAGTCCTCAAGACCGTTGACGACGACGATCAGCCGCGTGCCGTTCTGCACGGCCGAGCCGACCATGCCGTAGCCACCCTCCTTGGTGAAGCCGGTCTTCAGACCGTCGGCGCCTTCCATGGCGTTGAGCAGCGGGTTGCGGTTGGGCTGGCGAATCTTGTTCCAAGTGAACTCCTTCTCGCCGAACAGCTTATAGAACTCCGGATAATCCAGGATGATGTGGCGCGCGAGAACGCCGAGCTCGCGCACCGTCATCTTGTTGCCGGGATCGGGCAGCCCGTTCGAATTGGCGAATGTCGATTTGGTCAGGCCAAGCTCGCGGGCGCGCTTGGTCATGAAATCGGTGGCGAAAAGGCGCTCGTTGCCGGCCAAGCCCTCGGCAAGCGCAATGCAGGCGTCGTTGCCGCTCTGGATGATCGCGCCATGCAGGAGATCGTCGACCGATACCTTGCTGTTGATCGCGGCGAACATGGTCGAACTGCCGGAGGGCGCACCGCCCTTCCGCCAGGCATTCTCGCTGATCCGGTACTCGTCGGTCAGCTTGACGTCGCCCTTCTTGACGGCATTGAAGACGACCTCTGCGGTCATCAGCTTCATCATGCTGGAGGGCGCGCGCAGCTCGTCGGCATTCTTCTCGAACAGCACGCTGCCGCTCGACGCTTCGATCAGGATCGCGGTGGGTGCGTCGCCGTCGAAGCCGGCTTCTTCCTTCTTGGCGCCCTGCACGCTTTGATTGGCAGCATAGAGCACCCCGCCCCAGCCGAGGCTCAAGGCCACGCCGACCGCAACGAGCCCGCGCGCGAGCCACCCGGCGGCGAACCGGGATGGTCGGATCGGAGGAAAGCGAAATACCATGGCGAAGCCCCGAGAGCGGCGTTCTAACAGTTGGCCCCCGCGCAAACAACACGGGGAACCGGATCATCACCCGAAGATTGCACAGGTGGGCCGGCATCCTTATCGTGGCGCCTCACGATTTCCGACCAAACCTCTGAAAGAAGGCGGAAAAGCGATGTCCTCCTCCCGCGTGATCCCAGCCAATGGGATCGATCTTTTCATCCGCGAACAGGGCCAGGGACCGCTCGTGGTTCTCTGCCACGGTTGGCCTGAGCTCTCCTACTCCTGGCGTCACCAGATCCCGGCGCTGGCGGCAGCCGGTTTCCGTGTCGTTGCTCCGGACATGCGGGGCTACGGCCGGACCACCGCACCGTCGAATGTTGCCGCCTACTCCATCCTCGACACGGTCGGTGACGTCGTTGCCCTGGTGCAGGCACTTGGCGAGACCAAGGCCATGGTCATCGGCCACGACTGGGGCGCGCCGGTGGCCTGGCATGCGGCGCTGTTCCGGCCGGACATGTTCACGGCGGTGGCGGGCCTGAGCGTTCCGCCGTCGTTCCGCGGTCGCGGTAAGCCGCTCGACCTGTTGCGTGAGAACGGCATTACCAATTTCTACTGGCAGTACTTTCAGACGCCCGGCGTTGCCGAGGCTGAGCTCGAGCGCGATGTCGCCCACACCATGCGCGTCGTACTGGGCGGGCGCGGACTGTCCGACCCGACGGCGGCGATGTTCGTTCAGGACGACAAGGGCTTTCTCGGCCACGCCAGCGGCTCGGAGCCGCTGCCGGGCTGGCTGACAGAGGCAGACCTTGCCTATTTCACCGAGGCCTATCGCAAGTCCGGCTTCCGCGGCGGCCTCAACTGGTACCGCAACTTGGACCGCAATTGGGAGCTGACCGCGCCTTGGCAGAATGCGCAGATCCATCAGCCCTCGCTGTTCATCGCCGGCTCCAAGGACGGCGTGATCACCGGTCTGATCGGCGCCAAGCGCGTCAATGAGCTCGAGCGCGTGCTGCCCAACCTGAAGCGCAAGCTGATCATCGACGGTGCCGGCCACTGGGTGCAGCAGGAGCGGCCCGACGAGGTCAATACGGCCCTGGTGAAGTTCCTGAAGGAAAGCGCGGCTCAGTAGAGCCCGCGGCCGCTCAGGATGTTGCGCGCCTCTGCCGCGCCGTCGTCGGAGACATAGGCTGCCGATGGCGCCGCATCCGACGTATCGCGGCCGTCCTGGTCGTAGGACACCGCCCGCGCGTTGTGGAGCGCACGGCCGCGGCTGCGGCTCGAAGCCGACATTTCCGAGGTCGCGTTGATCGAGGCCACATCCGCCGAAGTATTGCCGAGGCTGTAGGGCCGCCCTTCCGGCAACGGAACCTCGCCACGGATCGCACCATGGCTGGAGGCTGACAGCTCCGGGACGAAGGGCCTTGCCGAGGCGACGCGGACCATGGAGGGGGTCGGCGCCGGAATGCCGGTGCGCAAGGTGGCCATCAGCTGGCGGTCGTCGGATCCCTCAAGCGGCGCCCGGCCAACATACTCGACGCGGACCTTGGCAACACCGTTGCCTTTGAATTCAAGCAGTTCAGCGGCCTTATTCGAGACGTCGATGAGGCGGTTGCCGTGATACGGCCCGCGGTCATTGACCCGGACGATCAGCGACTTGCCATTGGAAAGATTCGTCACCCGCGCGTAGCACGGCATTGGCAAGGTCGGGTGCGCCGCAGTGAGCGAGCCCATGTCGAAGATCTCGCCATTGGCTGTCAGGCGTCCGTGGAAATCGTCGCCGTACCAGGAAGCGAGGCCCTCGGCGCGGTAGTTGGCGTCTTCCTCCGGCACGTATGTCTTGCCGGCCACCACATAGGGCTTGCCGATGCGGTAGGTGCCGCCGCCCTTGGGCACGGGATCGCCCCAGGCCACCACGCGCGGGCTGGAGGATACGCCGTATTTCGGATCGACGCGGCTGGCGAATTTGCCCGATGAGGCACAGTTGGCGAGCACGAGGCAGGTCGCGGCAGCCGCAACACCACGCGCGGCCCGCACCATCGAATCTGACCGTCGGATCCCCATTCGCCCCAATACCATCTCGCCGGACGCGTGCCCACAAGGAGGCCTTCTGCCGGACTTGCCCGAAACGGCCCACCACCGGTTCGGAAGTGGTGACAATATCGCAACGCGATCACGGCGGAAATGGGGAGCGCGCGACTCTCGCGCCGAGATGGTAAACCAGAGGTTGGCATTCTCTCCGTTGATCTACGGAGCACCGGCGCGCCAAGCGCCCTATTCCCGTCCCAGTCCTGGACAAACTGTTGCGCCAAATCCTCACTGCCTGCCGATTGCAAGTGCGCACATTGGAATCCTTTTGACTGTGCAAGGCGGTACGCGTTTTGTCGCGTGTGCGAGGGGCGCAACGGAAGTTTGCGATGATTGAGACGGTTTCAGCACTGATGGGTCTGGTAAGCGCGGGGATTTTTCTGGCCCATGCGTTCGAAGGATACCGCACGAGGGCATAATGCCTCGCGCGGAAGCATCACCTCTTTCAGTTGAGCGCGTTCGGAAACTTTTAATCAATCCGGTCGAGCATCGAGTAAGAGAGCGGCAGGTGTACTATGCGCAATCATGATCTGGTGTCCGACGGCTTTCTGGCGTTGACCGCAGGCGGCTTGGTTCTGCTCTGCTCGAGTCTGATGGCCTTGGCGTTCGCCTGAGAGCGCCAACCTTTCCATTATCCATCTGCCGCGATGTTGCGGCGCAATAGCCTGCCGATCGGCCTGTGCAGAGTTTTCGGATCGCCCGCCTCCCTTTTAGTTGATTGAATTTCCGCCTCTCGCGCCTCGACTCATTTCAAGAGGCCATCACCAACGAGGGTGACGAGACATGCTTGCCGAGAAATTCTTCCTGGTTCTGGAAACGCTGATCCGGACGAGCCGCACTTATCCGGACGGAAGTCCCCGCGTCGTCAGCAGTTCCCCGCACGTGCCGGTCAAGCTGCCGAGCGAGAGCAAGTAGCTCACGAGGCACGCGGCCAGGTGCAGCTCAGCGCACGCCCAGCACCGAGCCGCGATAGCCGCTGCTCTTAGCTTCGTTGAGGCAGACGAAGCTGCCATCAAAGCCCTGCCCGTAGAGCTTCTGGCCCTTGGCGTAGTAGCGTCCCTTTCTGAAATCCAGCCACACCACCCTGTCGTTCGGACAATAGCGTTGCGCCTGGTCCGCGTAGCGAAATGGCGTCAGCGGCACCGCGGCCGCTTCGGTGATTACGGCTCCGCAGAGCACGATGGTCGCAACAGCCGCAATCGTCCGCACGATGTCTCCAATGATCTCAGCTGAAAATCAGCGCCGCCCGGAAGTCAGAATAGCATCATGCCGCAGGCGGCGCATGATCCTGACGTCACGTCTTCCGCAGGCCATCATGTCGGGCTACATCTGGCCACCGTGCAACCGAAGCGGGGAATTGCCTGAAAATGTCGAGCGAGCCTGAGACGACGAGCCAGCCCCGCCTTCCGGCCTCGCCGCGCCTGCGCGCGCTGCCGATGGTCATCTTCGGCTCGCGCTGGCTGCAATTGCCGCTCTATCTTGGGCTGATCGTTGCGCAGTGCGTCTACATTGCGCTGTTCGTCAAGGAGCTCTGGCATCTGTCCTGGCACGCGCTCGATCTGACCGAGCAGCAGATCATGATGAGCGTGCTGGCGCTGATCGACGTGGTCATGATCTCGAATCTGCTGGTCATGGTGATCGTCGGCGGCTACGAGACCTTTGTCTCGCGGCTCGATCTCCAGGGCCATCCGGACGAGCCGGAATGGCTCGGCCACGTCAATGCAAGCGTGCTGAAGATCAAGCTCGCGATGGCCATCATCGGCATCTCCTCGATCGCGCTGCTACGCACCTTCATCGAGGCCGGCAATCTCGGCTCAGGCCGCGCCAGCTTTACCGAGCAGGGCGTGATGTGGCAGGTCCTGATTCACATCACCTTCGTAGCATCAGCGATCGGGATCGCTTTCGTCGATCGCCTGAGCGACACGGCCACGCGCAATCACGAACAACCCTAGTCGGGGCCCTTCAGCTGCTGTACGGCCTGGTGCAGGAATTCCTGAAGCTTCTGTGCAACCTGCTCGGGCGTGATGCCCTTGCCGGCGAGATCGCCTGAGACCTTTGCCAGGACATCATCGACCGTCTTGTTGTCCAGATTGGCGGTCACGAGCTCCGTCGAATAGCGGCTTGCGGCATCGCCGCTCAGTCCGAGCTGCCCTGCGGCCCACATGCCGAGCAGCTTGTTGGACCGGGCCGTGGCTTTGAACATGAGCTCCTCGTCGTGAACGAATTTGGCTTCAAAGCCCTGCTCGCGCTTGTCGAACGTGGTCATGATCAGGCTCCCTCCCGTTGCGATCGTCTCCGTGGTCGCTTTGCCATCTGCCTTGGTTGCCTGGTCGAGTCGCCGGCCGAACGATGGAACCGTCGGTGCGGGCCGTCGGGGATCAGGTCATGCGCTGGACTATAGCACAGGCGGGGGTGACCAGCCTGGGGCCAGCACGGCCTGATTTACCGCGCATTAAGGAGAATCGCGGTTGGGTTATCCTCAACCATCGGGGACAGCGCATGAGCAGAGAGCTGCGGGAATTCCGCCGTTTGGAGCGTGTGTGTCTGGAGCAGGCGGAGCTCTCCACCCTCGACCTCGCGCGGATCGGCCTGCTGAAGGTTGCCGCGGATTGCCGCGTCGCGGCGGAAGCGATTGAAGCCAGATCGTCGACACGTTCGACCGCGGGCTTGATCGCGGCGCTGAAGCATTCCTTCAGTCCCGCGCGCTCATCCCGCCGGCATTGAACAAAAACGCCGCCTGACCGGATTCCAATAGCGAGATTTGCCTCATTCTGATTGCGGCCCAGTCCAAGCCTGGGCCGCTGCGCAGACAAGTGAAGCACCTCGCCTCGGCTCCACGCAAAAACACCCCCGGCATAGCAACAGCCGGGGGTGCGTTTTTAAATAATGGATAAGTAAAGCAATGCGTGATCTGTAGCAGGGGATCGGCATTCCGGATGTGAGGCAGTTCACACATGGCGAGAAAAAAATCGCGCCTGGGTGGACTGGCGAGCCACTTGGCTTGATCCTCCACGCGCTTGATCGCGTTGAGGCGGCGTGTGGGATGGCTCGAGGGCTTGCCCGCCGCCAAAGACCTTAGGACAGGAGATATGATCATGCGCATGACGTTAGCCATCTTGGCCCTGCTGGTCGCGGCAACAGCCGCTCGCGCAGGCTCCGCCCTTCCCGCCTCCTATGATTACCCCTGGTGCGTCTTTGGCGGACAGCTCGGCTGGTCTGGAGACTGCTCGTATGAAACGAAGGCGCAGTGCCTGGCGTCCGCTTCGGGCCGGTGGAACACCTATTGCGATCTGAACCCGCGCGTCCTCTTCCAGCAGCAGCAACAGACCGGACAGCAGCCGGGCGCGCAGCAGCCCCGGGTGTACCGCAGGCAGTGAAACTTCCGCCCCGACACACGCCGATCAGAGCATCGGCGTTGAAAAACCGCCGCGGGACCGGCGCGGACCACGCTTAAACAAAAATATCGAAAACAACCCCATGCACAGTAGCGCGGGCGTTGCCGGCGAGGGTTGCCTCGGCGGCGCCCGCAATTGACGCGTCGGGCAAATTGCCGGCACAACGATCGGACCCAGCCGCACGCGCCAAAGGCTTGTCTTGCCGCGGTCGCTTGGCGCGATCGCTTGGCACTATCTCTTGGCACGATCGTGAGAATGCCTGGACCGATAGTCCTCGCGCTGCCGTCATAAATCCGCAATTCTACGGCGCTGTGCCCCTTCCAAAACACCGGGGTAAGGAATGACCGAACGGACACAACCAGGAACGACGCCACGTGATCGCATCCTGGAAGCGGCTCGAAGGGAACTCAGTGAATTCGAGCGGCGAGAGATCGAGTTTCGCAAGAAGGATCGCGAAGAACGCGCGGCCGAGCTTCGGCTCCCGTTGAAGGAAATCAAAATCCACTGACGTTGAAAGCTGATTAAAGCTGATTGCGGGGATCACCCAACTCGTGCCCGCGTTGCGGACAGACGCGCGGTCGGAATCCGAAAGACGCGCGAATAGCCTACGCGGCAGTTGGCCGCGGCGGCGAATAAGGAAACGCGGCACCATGCACAACGTCTTCCTCGGCATTACCTTCATTGGAGTCGTCGTGATCGTCTTTACTGCTCTCGTCGCCCTGGAAAGGATAATCGGATAGTGGCCCTCAGCACTGAGACTTTGCCGGGGCAAAGGAGGCGTCGACGGAAGTCTCCCCTCAGCGCGGTGCTTTCTCTCGCGCAGCATTCAGATCCGCTTTTATTCCCGGCACCGCCGCTTCGTTGGCGGGCTCTCGACTTGGGGGCGGCTCGTTGAGATCGCGAGCCCATGGCGCGCCCGATCGAATTGTCGGCCTCGCATGGTCAGAATTCACGCAAGCAGAGACAAGAACACCAACAAGGGTCAGCGAACCTGCCCATGTCATGACCCGGATGCGCATCCGGATCCAACCGATTACCCCGAGAATCGATCCTCCGTTTCACAATCACCGATCGAGGGAATTTTGGGAAACGGGCCCGCTTCCCCAGCAAAACTGGCGCTCAGCGGCTTCTCCGCGACTGATATCGCTTCGCTGCTACTTTCAGGACGCCTTGTGGCCGCTCAGAGGTTGAGGGACACTGTTCTCATTTCAGGCAGTCATTTTGGGGGGCAAATCATGCCCAAGATTCTGGAAGATCTATTGTGGTGCGCGGCGCTGGCGACTTGGCTGATGCTTTTCTGCGGCTTCGCCGTCGCCGCGGTGCGGCCACTTGCAAAGACCATTCGTCAGCAGATCGGGATGCGGCTGAGGTCGAAAGAGAAGCGAAGCTGAGCAGCGACGCTTCGGCCAAACTCGTTGTCGTCGGTCCGACGCGGGTCGCATTCAAGATGTGACGCGCATCAGGAACGTGGCAGGCCTGCGTCGCCGCCCTGCCCGCCCGCGGAACTATTTACATATGTGGGACATTTCAGCTTACGGGCAGGCTCTTGGAGCTTTGGAATGGGTATGCTCGACCCTGGTCGATTTCTGATCTCGTGTCCGCAATGCGAAGCTTGGCCGATGTCGGCCAACCTCAAGCATGCGAGCTGGTCGAGCCGACCGCATGAGGTGAAGTTCGTCTGTCCGAAGTGCCGCCGTCAGGAGGTCGCCATCATCTCTCCATCCGGCGAACTGACGCCGATCAAGCCGCGCGCCGCGCCCTCCCAAGCGGCGCAGGCGAAAGGTCGGGTCCTTTGATCGTGAGGCCACGTCGGGCTGGCAACTTCTTTCGCAGGCCCGAGCCGCAGCTTACTCAAAGGGTCCCGATGATCGCGCCCAAACAGACGAAGAAAATCCCGCCATAGAGGATGGCGGGCTCACTTCTCACCCCATGCGGCATCGCCAAGCGACTCGCCACCTTGATCTAGATCAAAGGATATCCAGGCCGAGGGTACTCACTTTTGAGATGCGAAAGCTTCAACCTGACAGCTGGGTTTTCATCGCATGGTACTCTTGGCTGATCGTGCTGCTCGCGACCATTGCCTACGTAGTTTCCCATTGAAAACAGGTTTGGCTCTCGAATCGATTCACATATGCGCTCGCCGGAAGGCCTCTAGGAAACCAGGCAATTCCGGGGGCGAGCTTTTTCATTTCGTATTTTTGAAACCGGGGAAGGCCGCTGGTCATGGCGGCGGCCTTGCGCCTCGAACGCACAGACGGAGTTAGGACGAGCGGCAATTTGCGCCGTGGCGTCGCTCTATTTCCTAATCGTGGAAAGCGCGATGAGATTAGGGTGAATCGCCAGCGCACCTTGGGTTGTTGTTTGAGCATGATCTCCGCGCAAGCGCGTTCCTGGCGTGCTGCCGAAAAACGGCCCCAGCACCACCTACAATGCCGGGGCCGTTGGAGTTTTGCTTGGCGGTATTGGCTGGCCAAGCCGAGCGAGCCTAGAGCGGTCCGGCATTTTGTAATGTCCAATTTTGCACAGAGGAACAGATTCAAATTTGCCGACTTTTCTCGATCTGATTTGCATTTGTTAAAGCGGCGTATGCAGACGTTGGTAGCCTTCTCTCGCCGGGCAGACGTTTGAATTCCCGATCTACTGTTGCACCCGGGGCTGGTCGCAGCTTGAGGCTTTGGCTGCGAGTTCATTTCAACACGGAATTAGATCAGCGCTTTCGAATTGAGGCCGCCTTCCGAGGCGGCCTCCTTGTGTCGACGGCCTTCACCGGTTGTGCTTCCTGTGCGAACGGCGCCGGCCGACGCGGGACCCGCCCCAAACGCACGGGATACGGCCGACAGTTTTTCGCTCGGATCGTCCGGAAGGGTCATAACGGCCTTGGCAGCAACAGGATCAGCAGCAGCGCCAAGGTAAAATCCAAAGCAAGCGCGAAGCTGAGGCGATCGGCCAATATCGAGAAGATGTTCCTGACCGACGTGGTTGGCTGCTGCCCCAAGCGACCGTCATCCCTGGTATGTGAAACATTCGGCTGTGGAGGCCCGAGATATGGCGCATATGCCAAATATTCGACGTGTCGTCTGCGTGAGACGACTTCTCGGGTGCCGTAACCAACGGCAAAACCCAACCCGACTGCCGCGAACAGAATTGCCAATCCAAGCATAGAATAACCCACCGCTGCCTCGCCTCGGTTTTCGTTAACCCAGATTGGCCGAATTCGATCCTAAGCGGGGTCAGTTCCCGCCAGCCTTTCCCCACGTCCGCAATGGCTCGCGGCCGTTGCGAGCCTCTTTGCGAGGTTCTTGGGAAGTCGCTTTGATTGCGGCATGTCGTCCGCGCAATAGACCACGACGCCGCTCACGCGCATCGCGCGCATCTTGCCGGTAGGCATATGACGTCGACCAGGGCGCGGCCGTCTACTTCTGCCGGACACGGCGACGATCGGCCCCGCCACTCGTGAGACACACGGTGGATTTTGTGTTTCGGTTGGAGTGAACTCCGCTGTGCCGCTAGCGAACCCAGAGGGCCACGAGGGCACACGCGAAGCCTACCGTTAGGATGCTCGCAGCCGTTGCCGTGACCAGATCAATTGACCAGTGGTGTCCTTTTCCACCGATCAAATCGAAGTGCCTGGAGCGGCTGTCGTCCTTGAATGTCTGAAGGCGCATGACACGCACTCCCATGTGCGCGCGTTCGGCAAGGATTTAATCGGCGACAACCCAGATAGTTCCTTATGTCCCTTCGCCTGTCCGGGAAGCCGCCGCGCGCAAGCTGGTCGAGATCGCGGCTCACATCAAGATCTATTGCCGTTCCTCGTATTTCTTGCAGCGAGGATCGCCTGGTTTCACCCGGGCAATCTCCTGCAACGACGGCGGCGATCCACAAGTTAGCAGCGTGTATTCCTTGTAGGAAGGCGCAGGCACGCGCCAGCAAAGAGCCTCGCCGGCGGGCACGTCGTACGAATCCCCGCTGCGTAGAGTATAGCTACACGACGACACAGACTGTTTGGTCTTGTCTTGTGCATGAGCGAGGGTTAGCCCAGCTGATAATGCGAAGAACGCCACCAAGAACAGGCGCATTTTTCTCTCCCTTGCAACCGCGTGGTCGCAGGCCCCGGAAACATGGCGGGGGTCGGTGCCACGACGGCACTGTCAAGTTGTCAACATACAGCTCCCCGAAGCGTCCGCGAAGTGCTGACTTCCTCATCTTGTGCCCGGTACCCTCTAGCCTGCCGGCAAGAATAGACGTGGTTGCACAGGGCTGGGGAGCGGCTTTGACGATCCGATCGAGGCCAACGGCCGCAAGCTGGTGATGCTGCGTGATGCCGGCGAGTACATCGCTGCGCTGCCGCAGAAGGAGCACGACGCGCCAGAATGGCAGGCCGCAAGGCGGCCCGAACCGCGGAAGTTGCTCAGACGCGACTTGGCGAGAACGATCCCGAGGGGGCGCCTGCGCGTATGAGGCGATAGGCGCGCGCCGGCGTGAGCCACTAACTGCCAGTCGCCTTTCGCCTCTCGAGCAGCGCCATCTCTACCTGATCCGCAAGAACTGTGAGGTGAGCGGCGAGGCGATCAAACAAGTCGCGTTTGTCTCTGTCGGTCGCCAGATCGCGGATCAAGGCGCACTCTGCCGCGTCCCTGCGCAGCTTCTCGAGCTGGGCTTGATAGTCTTTCATCGCTACGGTCCCCGCGCCGCATCTTACCAATGTCGGCATCGCGATACCGGAAGTCAATTCTCCTATGTTAAGGCTCGCCAGCGTGAACCGGCAGTCACGCGACGTTTTCCCGCATTGATCAGCCGTCGATAGGTTTGTAACTCAAGGTGGGGCCGCCGACCCTGTGCAACGGCCAGCGGCCCCTGCCGGCCACTTCCAATTGCCCTGCCTCAACAGAAGCGATGGCCGACGCAAATTAGTACGATTAGGGGCCCGCCAGGTTCCGCCGGCGGGCCTCGTCGTTCCCGTACATGCCGTTCTCGAAGATCGCGGGCGCGATCGGCAATGGTCCCCGTGAGGCAGTGCATTCCGTCCAGCACTATCTCTGCATCCGGTTGCGCCAGCACCATGCAGCGCGGAGATCGCCTCCGCTGGCGTGAGGCCAAACCGATCGCGCGAATCTTTGATTCGGGCCGCTCGGCTTCCGGATCCGAGCTGCATTGGCGGAAGGGGTGGGATTCGAACCCACGGTACCCTTGCGGGCACGCCGGTTTTCAAGACCGGTGCCTTAAACCACTCGGCCACCCTTCCAAATCAGGAATTTCAGTCGCTTAACGCAGGCAGTCCGCAAAGGCAACGCGAAGTTGGACTGGTCCGGCTGGCAGGTGTCGTCGCCCACCGGAACCACCTGTAAGGTCGCTGTCAGCTTGCCCGCTTAGCTTGCGAAGCCTGCAACGGCCCTCGTCACGTGGCCGGACACAATCAATTCCCGACATCGGCGCCGCCGCCCAGGGCGTCGCCGATTACGAGGCCCGGCTGGACTAGTCTCCAACTCCGGGCCTCGTTCGCTTCAAACGAAAGCGCAGCGCCAGGGGCGCCACGCTTTTTGTCTGCTCTGATTCTGGTTCAGTAGCCGCCGCAGGACGCGCAGGGCGAGACGACGGGGGCATAATAAGAGTAGCCGGGCGAGACCATCTCGACGCGCTGGCGCGTCGCGTATTGCGGCGGGATTCGCTCGTACTGCACGCCGGCCGGCGCGACCATCACGGTCTGCGGCACCATCACGGTGCGGTACTGCGCGGGCGTGCGATGCGCAACGACGGAGCCAGGCGAGACCATCACGGTCTCATCGACGGTGCGATATTGCGGCGCCACGTATTGCTGCTGGTAGCAGGTCGTGCACGGCGGCGGGGTGTAGCAATTGTAGCAGCCGGCGGACGCCGCGCCCGTCATGGCAATGGCGACGGTTGCACTGGCGAAAACGACGGCAATGGTACGAGACATGGTGGTTGGTGCCCCAGTTACGCGGGAAATGACTTGGATCGGTGGGTCGGCACGCAGCAGTATATGCTGCGAAATCCGCATCGATGAAAGTTCGTTGGGGCATCCTTAACGGGACCGCGCAATCGCGGCCGGTCGATAAGAACTCATTGACCAAGGATCGTAGCCCGCACGTGCGAGCTTAGTTCGAGCGCCGCTTGACCTCGCGCACCGCGCCGCGCGCGGCGCTGGTGGTCAGTGCGGCATAGGCTTGCAGCGCAGTCGAGACGTTGCGCTTGCGGTTCTGCGGCTGCCAGGCCGCATCGCCCTTCGCCTGCTCCGCCGCGCGGCGCTTGCTCAGTTCCTCGTCGGAGACTTCGAGCTGGATGCTGCGGTTCGGGATGTCGATCGCGATGCGATCGCCGTCGCGCACCAGGCCAATGTTGCCGCCCTCGGCGGCTTCCGGCGACAGATGCCCGATCGACAGGCCCGAGGAGCCGCCGGAGAAGCGGCCATCGGTGACGAGCGCGCAGGCTTTGCCGAGCCCGACCGACTTCAGGTAGCTGGTCGGATAGAGCATCTCCTGCATGCCGGGGCCGCCGCGCGGACCCTCATAGCGGACGACGACGACTTCGCCAGCAACGACCTTGCCACCCAGGATGCCTTCGACCGCAGCGTCCTGGCTTTCGAACACGCGGGCCGGGCCCGAGAATTTCAGGATCGAGGCATCGACGCCCGCCGTCTTCACAATGCAGCCGTCTTGCGCAAGGTTGCCATAGAGCACGGCGAGGCCACCATCCTTGCTGAAGGCGTGTTCGAGATCGCGCACCACGCCCTTCTCGCGGTCGAGATCGAGCTCCTCATAGCGGCGCTCCTGGCTGAAGGCCACTTGCGTCGGAATGCCACCGGGCGAAGCGCGATAGAAGGTGCGGACCTGTTCGCTCTTCGAGCGCTTGACGTCCCAGCGCTCCAGCGCGTCGGCCATGGTCGGTGCGTGCACGGTAGAGACCTTGGTGTCGATCAGGCCGGCGCGGTCGAGCTCGCCCAGAATGGCCATGATGCCGCCGGCGCGATGCACATCCTCGACATGGACGTCGGCGACGGAAGGCGCGACCTTGCACAGCACGGGCACGCGGCGCGACAGGCGGTCGATGTCGCGCATGGTGAACTCGACCTGCCCTTCATGGGCTGCGGCGAGGAGATGCAGCACGGTGTTGGTCGAGCCGCCCATCGCGATATCCAGCGTCATGGCGTTCTCGAACGCCTTGAAGTTGGCGACGTTGCGCGGCAGCACGCTGGCATCGTCCTGCTCGTAGTAGCGGCGGACGAGGTCGACGATGGTGTGACCGGCCTCGACGAAAAGGCGCTTGCGATCGGCATGGGTCGCGACCACCGAACCGTTGCCGGGCAGCGCGAGACCCAGCGCCTCGGTGAGACAGTTCATCGAATTGGCGGTGAACATGCCGGAGCACGAGCCGCAGGTCGGGCAGGCCGAGCGCTCGATCACCTTGACGTCGTCATCGCTGACCTTGGAGTCGGCCGCCGCAACCATCGCGTCGATCAGGTCGACCGCGTGTGTCTTGCCGTGCAGCTTGACCTTGCCGGCCTCCATCGGGCCGCCCGAGACGAACACCGCGGGGATGTTGAGCCGCAGCGCCGCCATCAGCATGCCAGGCGTGATCTTGTCGCAATTGGAGATGCAGACGAGCCCATCGGCGCAATGGGCGTTGGCCATGTACTCGACGCTGTCGGCGATCAATTCGCGCGACGGCAGGCTGTACAGCATGCCGTCATGGCCCATGGCGATGCCATCGTCGACCGCGATGGTGTTGAATTCTTTGGCGACGCCGCCGGCCTGCTCGATCTCGCGCGCGACGAGCTGGCCGAGATCCTTGAGGTGGACGTGGCCGGGCACGAACTGGGTGAAGGAGTTGACCACCGCGATGATCGGCTTGCCGAAATCCGCATCCTTCATGCCCGTCGCACGCCAGAGGCCGCGCGCGCCCGCCATGTTGCGGCCGTGGGTGGTGGTGCGGGAGCGATAGGCTGGCATGGCGGTTTCCGTCCTCGTTGGGTGGGCCTGGCGGGAAATTTTGAAGCCGCCTCAGGCCTTTCCGGCCGGATAGCGCACGGGACCGAAGGGCGCAACGAGAACTTGCCTCGAAACCGCCCAGATCGACCCGGTGCAGGCCTCCCCTGCTCCCGACGCGGGCTTTTCGTAGTCCGGATCCGCTTCGCTCCATCCGGGCTGCAAGTGCCCCTATTGCAGGGTCGGATCGAGCTTATCGCGCAGCCAGTCGCCGATGATGGAGACTGCGAGCGTGGTCACGACCATCGTTGTGGCTGGCGCCAGCATGATCCAAGGCGCCCGGGTCAGGTACTCCCGCCCATAGCCGACCATGTTGCCGAGGCTGGTCATCGGCGGCTGAACGCCCAGCTCAAGGACGGACAGACCGGACTCCATCAGGATCACCTCGGGGAAGACCAGTGTCGTGGAGACGATCAGGGTCGAGGCGATGTTGGGCAGGATGTGCCCGAGGTAAATCCGACTCGGCGTCGCGCCGAGCTGGCGGACGGCGGCCGCATAGCCCTGCGCATGGGCCGATATCGCGAGGCCCCGCGCGATGCGGGCATAGCGCTCCCAGCCGAACAGGCCCATGAGCAGCGTCAGGGAGTTGCCGAAGAAGGCGAGCACCGCGAGCGCCATGATCAAGAACGGCATGCTCGCCTGGAAGTCGGACAGCATCAGCACGAGTTGCTCGACCGCATTGCCGCGGAAATTCTTCGAGATCAGCCTTCCCAGATCGAGGAGAAGAATACGCGCTCCCCAACGTTCGACTGCTCGCGCAGCACGTCGAGCACGTTTGTGTTCGTGACCTTCTGTACCGCGATCGTGACCGAGGGACGGTTGTCGCCCTGCGCCATCGAGAACCGCGGCAGGAGCTGCCGGCGGCCGCCGTGCCGGATTTCAGGATGGTCGACGTGTGAGCTTGCTCATGACGATGACCCCTGCCCTTATTTGTGTTGGTTATTCAGCGAGACCGAGCGACTTGAGATGTGCCGCTGCCGTGCGGACGTGATCGTGATTGCGCAGCTCGAGGATCAGCCGCGGATGGGAATTGAGGCGCCCCAGCGCACGGAACACCGCCGGCCAGCGGATATTGCCCTCACCCGGCGCCCAATGGCGGTCGGCGAAGCCGTCGGTGTCCTGGAGGTGCACATGCGTCAGCATGTCGCCGGCCGCGTCGACGTAGTAGTCGACCGGCGGCGCGCCGGTGGAAACATGGGCGTAGTTGGCGTGACCGGTATCGAGCGAGACGCGCACTTTCGGGCTCTCGAGCGCTTTCGCAAGGCGCACGCGATCACGGGGATCCTTGTCCTCGATGTTCTCGATCACGATCTCGCAGCCGCTTTGCTCGGCCCGCGCGATCACTTCGGCAAGCGTTGCGCGCACCCGCTCGACCAGGTTGCCGCGGCTCTCTGGGTAAAGATCGAGATTGTTGTGATCCCAGGTCGTGAACGGCGAATGGATCACCATCTGCGTCGCACCGAGAAATTCGGCTGCGTCGAGGCCCTGGAGAAGTCGCTTCGTGACAGCCTGGCGGATCATCGGATCATGGCTGTCGATCGTGAAGCCCCAGAATGGGCCGTGGATGCCGAGCCGGCCGGTGTGGCCCGCGAGCATCTGCTTGATCTCGCTCGCAGTGGCGCGCCAGTCGCTGTCGAGCAGGTCCGCGCGGAAGAAATCCTGGATCTCGAGGTCGCGCTGGCGTTCGAGGAGCCAGTCACGGTGCGCAGGGATCGATTTGATTGACAGGGCAGCGCCCAGCACAGGCAGCACAGCGGACATGTCTTGAACTCCCTTGGCCATCGCGTGATGACATCGGCAGCGCTAACGCGGTTCAGTGACACGCCGGTGAAAGGCAGGTTCCCGACGTTCAGGGAGATGTGGTCATCGCGCCGGCCTCGGCACACGCGTGCGTGGCACTGAGACGGCAGTTCACGTCCGTAATGACGCGGATAGCAGCGCCCGATAATTTCGCGTATCTCCGCGCGACCGACGGCCAACACGCGTCACACTTTCCTGGCCGCGTCACATGGGCGGGGGCCTCATGAGGCGGGGGATGAAGTCACGAGGTCCGGACTCCTAGGCACTCCGGACCTCGTGGCAGCTCATCCCCATCTAAACGCCATCGAATCTCCCTTACATTGCAGATGAGTTCGCGCATTTATGACGCTCGATTCTGAGCCGGAAAAATGCGCGAGAAAATCGATTTGGGTCCCTTTTTGGGTCCACGTCGGTTCGGAACGGCCTTGTATTGGCGCTCCGTGCGAGAACGATGGGTAGTCCCTTGCCGATCAGTGCAATTACTTGCCGTCATCCTGATATCCTGGTCACGACTTCGTTAGCGCAGTTGCGATGCTACTGGCGCATTGCAACTCAGACCGACAGATGAGCAACGGGTCGCTCGAAATGTTCGGAGCAAGTTCCATGCGGTGGATCGGATTTCTGCTTGTTCTCGGGTTTACTTGCCTTGGCACCGTGTCGATTGCGGAGCAGCAGCATCCGGCCTTTGTCATTATTGAGCGAACTGAGACCACCGCAAGCGAATCGATCCAGAACGAGTACGCAAAGCTCGCGCGGGAAATCTTGCCGAGATACGGCGGGCGCTACCTGGCGCGCAGCCAGAACAATCTCCTTCTGGAGGGAGCAGGCTCCGCGCCATGTTGTATGGCTATTTTGCAATTCCCAAGCCTGGATGCAGTTCGCAGCTGGTACGAGTCACCCGAAAACCAATCGGCCGCAAAAGTCCGACAGAGCGGCGCCAAATTTCGAATCGTTGCGATTGAAGGCCTGCCCGGGTGACCGTTTGGGAGGGTTCGTCTTCGCTGAATGCAGCAGCGCGTGCAGTAGCTCGCGTGCATGAAGGGAGACGAGACGTGGCACGCTCTACTCAGCGGGCCGTAGCACTTCGTCGTGAACCTTCCGACGCGCTCCGCACGGTCGTCCGGTTCTTCTGGGGCGTGTAGGAAAAGCGGGGTACGCGCGACTGCACATACTGAGCATATTTGGTACGAAAGAAGTCGTGGTTGCAGTTACAGGAAGAGGTGCGTCCTACTCAATGTCGGCTATGCGCCGATAGCGACCAACTTCCTCATCGCCACGAAATGACGCGATGAGGCCAGAAGGCGGAAGTGAGCTATCCTGCCCGCGACGCAACAGGACGGAAACACGATGCCTGAAACCGTTACCTTTGATGGCTCGCCTGTCGCTAAGGGGGGCTGGGACCGTCAGCGCGTCGACACTCGCGCTGCACCTCGATTGCACCCACCTACATCTGCAAGCTCGCAGCGGAAGGCGTGATCCAGCGGCAAGGTGACAGCTTCCCGCGCGACCGACGGCAATCGCCACGCAGCGAGGTTGACGCTGGTCACGTCAGGGCTAAGACCGAATGCTGCAACTGCGGTTGATGGAGAAGCGACGCGAGCTGGTGCGCCGGGACGATGTCGATGCCCTGATCGACCAGCTCGCTGGCATAACGCTGACGCATCTATCCGGCATCGCGGCCCGATGCTCGCGCGACATACAGGTCCGGCGCAGTATCGACGCCGTCGTGGATCAGGTCCGCCGGGAGATCGCGTCAGCCTGTCTTGCCAAGGCGGACGAGTGGAACGAGCCACCGCTCGATGAGTGGGTACATCTCGCACAGAAAGGCGGTGCGCGATGGGCTTACGGAAGCTGTGATCTTCACCGTTGGAACGCGGGGACCGACACAAGGTTAGACAGATTGCGTACCATCGCGGCTGCGCTGACCGGCGCGTTGCATTGGAGGCGGCGCATGAAAGTCATCGTTGATGAAACCGGCGAGATCATCGCCATAGCAACGGATGATTATACTCTAATCGGCGGCCACCATCGCCTCGCGGTGGCGGGCAGCATGGGCAAAAGACTGTTCTGGCGAGATACTGGCGAACCTGTGAAGCTCGATCTCTTCTTCAAGCATCATGATCATGGAAGTTCCGTTCGACATTCAGCCTGAGCCGTTCGCCCGGATTATCATTTGGGTACATCGCAGTGTCGCCGTCGCGGTGTGCGCAAACTTCGATAGTGTTATTCGTCAAACAGGTCAGCGCGCTTTACTTTCTGAATACCTGCCCTGCGGAGCGCTGCAAACGTATAAGCCACCAGCTCCGCCCAAGGGCAGCCATCGCTAACAGGAGCGTTACTGCCCTTGGCTCTGGGAGTGCAAATCTCGGAATAGCTACTTTCACTCGAAAATTCCCCGAGTAGTCGAGCGTCAGCCCATGCCCGAAATGCCCACCGCCCGACTGCCGCATGAAACTCGTCGCCGAACGTCCCTTCGCCAACCCGGAAGCCGCAGCTCGCAAGCTTGTCGAGATCGCCGCCGGCATTGAGCCCGTCCAGGACCAGGACGGCCGCATCCATAAGCCAGCGGCCCGGAGTTCGGCGCCGGCATCAAATATGCCGTCGAGCGCGGCTGGCCACGCGGAAAAGCTATGCAGCGTGTGCCAGTGCGGGCATGCGGCGGCGACTGATGTCCCAGTACGTTCGCAACTGGACCGAAGCCACGCGCTCGGTTCTCATCATCGCCTGAACTCGCCGGCGACGAGTTTGCTGCCGGTTGGGAACAAGAATCGGTTGTGCTGTTTAGGGAGTCCAGGGGGACGAGAGTCTGTCAGGAGTTCCCTCATGACCAGGAAAATTGTTATCGCGATGGCGGCAACGGCCGTGATTGCGCTTGCCCCCACAGCATCCTCCGCGCGTGCGGGCTTTCACGGAGGCGGCTTTCACAGAGCTGGGCTCCACAGTGCTGGTTTTCACAGAGCTGGTTTCCACAGAGCCGGCGGTTGGCGCGGCGGCGGCGTCGCTTGGCGCCGGGGCGGCCGGGGATGGCATGGACCGGCTGTAGCAGCTGGCGTGGGTCTCGGCCTCGCGAGTGCTGCCACCTGGGGCCGCCCGGGTTGGAACCAAGGTTGGGGCTGGAATCAAGGATCGGGATGGAATCAAGGATGGGGACAGGGCTGGAACCAAGGTTGGGGATGGGGCCCAGGTTCGAGTTATGCTGCCTGGGGCGGCAGCTGCACGCAGTGGCGCCGAGTCTGGACCGGTCGGGGATGGCGTGCTGTGCCAGTGAACGTTTGCCGATGACGGCTGTCTAAGCACGAACACTGCAGTAAAAACCCGCCGGCGCTCTCATGTCGGCGGGACTTCATTCGGCGCGGTAATAATTCAATCCTTTGCTGTACCTGGACGCCCCGACGCCCCTCTCACCGCCGCTGATGGCTTGGTCGCTACTGAGTTCGTGTAGTCCGCGTGGGATTGTTCGACCGGCTATGTATCCCAGTACGACCTCGAAACCGGGAGCTTCAATGCCTTGCCGATCCTGCTCGGGCGTCTTTCGGTACGCATCGAGGGGCGACCGCGTCTGGCCCAGCGATGCGTGGTCACTTCCTGGAAGTCCGGCAGCGAAGGCCACCGTCCCCCCGCGCCGTTGCGATGCCCCGGGCATTCGGCTTTTTAACCATCCGTTAACCGTAGCTTTCCATGATGCTGCTGGTGTGTGTGTTAGCAACGGGGCTTGAATTTGATGGCGCAGCGTAATTCCAGTGCGTCAGTTGGACGGGACGAGACCGTCCTGAACTTTCCCCCGCCGCCGGCACCAGACAAGGGAGCAACAGCCCTCGACTTGGTGTATCAAGCGGCCGACGTCTTCCGCAGTATGGAGGAGCATGCCCGTGAGACCGAAGCCCGCGCCCAATCGCTTTGCGCGAGCGCCTTAGAAAGGCTGCGGCACGCTGAAATTCGGGCTGAGGCCGCCGAGCGGGCGCAGCGTGAACTGATCACCACCGCCGAACATAAGTTGCAAGGTGCGTGCAGAGCGCTAGAACAAGCCCAGTCGTGCATTGAAGCTCAAAAGGATAAGCTGACGGCTGCAGACCTTCGCGCCAAAGTTGCCGAAGCTGAAGCGCGAGAGGCCAAGGAAGCACTGGCGCTCGTTGAAGAAGCCATTCGCAAACGTCTGCTTTGCGCAAACCCGGATGCAGATAGCAGGTTGACAGCAGTTGCCTGATTGCTACCCATAGCTTGCTGGGTGCCGCCGACGAGCGGCTTGTTAGTGTTCGTGGTCGTGCTTTGGTGCCTCAGCGGAAAGTTCGAGGTTTCGTAGGTCCTCTTCGAGTTCCGCCACGAGCTGATTTATCTGCGATAGCAGGTCAGGGTCCTGCGAAAACACCTCTGCCAGCAACCTGTATCGGGCGACGGCGTTCATCAGTTCCATATGGAAGTCGTATTCACCCATGCAAATCAAAGCGTGCGCGACCACTTAGTTTCGTAGCGATGCAATAGCAGCACTCTGCTGCTTAACCTCGGCGGCGGCAGCGGCTACGAACTTGAAATCGGGTTGGCCAGCGTCTCGACATAGGATCACCTAGCGGTAGATGGGGGTCAGCTCGATTTGCGGGGACGGCTATCGATCTTTGGTCTCAAGGACTGTGCAAGATCAGTCCTGGCCCGAAGACGCTGATCGCTCGTGCAGCCCAGATTGCTTCCGGCGACACCAAGACAATGGCGAGCGCCACTAGAGCGATCGAGTGGCCCCCAGCACCGCCTTTAATGTTCTAAAAGTTCCTAACATGGTCCCAGTTCCCTGAGAGAATAAAACACCGGGAACTGCAAGATGGTCCAGAACCGGAGTTCACCCCCAAGGGTTAACATCATGAAAGGCCGAAAGCAGGACCCCAATCATTGGCACGGGCACGCTGAGATAAGAAATGGCGGCCAGCCAAGAATATAGTTTCTCCGCTATGAAACTCCTGACTGAATACATAGAACACGCATTGCAGTTTGAGCGCTTGGCTGCCCACGAAGCTGATCCAAATCTCAAGGCGCAGCTCGCCGAACAAGCGAAAGCCTATCGCGAGTTGGCTGCAGAGCGCGCTGCCCGGTACGGACTCCCGCCCCCTAGTCCGCCCCGAGAAGCCACGCCCGTTTGAAGACCGCTTCAGTTGCCAGTCTTTTCGACTCCTCCCTTAACTTCGGAGATCAGCAACTAGAGTTTAGAACCTTACAGAGCGGCAAAACGTAGCTTGTCACCGTAGCTACTATGGCAGTCGGCAACACTGCTCTTGCCGCAAATCTGGTGGAAGCTACGGGCCTGCCACTGATGACGGTGCTCGTGACGATTCCGATGAAACATTTTCGGAAAGGACAGTGGGTTTTCTGGTGTCTCCCTGCTTTGCTTTTGCTGAGCGGTTGCGGCGGGACGACGCCCGAGTGTGATTCTTTCGATACGCGCAGTACGGTGGTTAAGATCGTTTCAGACAACAGCGACAACGCGCTTGTCAACTACGCGGTCAAGAATTCGAGCGCGATCGCGGCGATGGTAAGTAATACGAGCACAGAAGCCGAAAAATTAGCCACTTTGAAAAAGGCTAGACAAGGCGCCGCATACAGGTTGGATGAAACAATACGCACAAATTCAAAAGCCAAGCGAGCAGTTACTTGTACGGCGTTGTTGCATGTGACCGTTGAGGATGTAACAGCGCAAAAAGAGGTGGACTTTAAGGTAGAACAAGCTGCGGACGGCAAGATTTCCATTTCGGTCAGTCCGTTTCAATTTTGAGATGCCACTCCACTGACGACTTCCGACGAGGTAGGCGAATGATCTCGTTCATTGGCCATTCTGAAGTGTCTACACGTGCTGTCGAGGTCTCAGGATTTAGCGGACCCGATTTGCTCTCACTGGCATTTTCTGACCCAACTCGGACATTCCTTGGAAAGCCTCTCCCTCAAACTATTTGACGGCTGAACTTCAACTAAGGCTAGTCGATAGAAGACGCCGCCGGGTCGCGACGGCCGATCCCCAAGCGAACTCGCTGGCTCTAAGGTGTCTCGCTCAACCACGCACTTCCCGATTTGAAAGCGTGTGCCAACGTGAGCGACAATTACGTCAGCCACACAGTCATACTTCTGCTTAACACTTGAGCTTGCCGAAACCAAAAGATGACGCTTCGATGAGGTGTCGGGTCTTGGCGTGACACCTAGACTCCTCCAAATCCAGCTTCACGCCATCCCCGCAACGGCCCCCCGTGGGATCCAGCGACGCGGCGGGTTCTTGGGTAAAATACGGCGATGCGCAACGGTACAGTCGGACTCTGACAGGAATGCTGTTCGGTGGATGGACCGCGGATGCGATGCCCACATTGCTATGACTCAGGTTGGGTCTGCGAGGCTCATCCCGAGCGGCCTTGGGAAGGAGGGCCGCGCGCATGCGGATGTGGCGCGCCCGGTGAGCCCTGCCCGGTCTGCAATCGCCCAACTGCTGATGCTATTCCGGAAATGCCGGAGGACGTCGTGATCGACGCCAAGAAGAACAACCGCACGAAGGACCACCGATGTAAGCCGTCCGTCAGATCGACACCCTCTGTCGAAGCGGCTTTCGAAGATCGCATTGGGCGATTGTCTCACACTTCACGTTCTTTGACGTCTCCTTCCCAGGACGTCACTTTACCCCAGCCCATTCTTGTCCAGATGATCCGTAATCCTCCGCTGGGGGCCGCCTTGTCAGGTGGACCGTTGTGTTGAGAACTGTCCTTATGGACAGGCATACTCACA